>NZ_BAABHD010000026.1:0-45582 GCF_039541915.1 Nibrella saemangeumensis | reverse complement strand
GTTGCCTCGCTGTGTCAATCGCTTGTCTTTTAATCCGGTTAGATGTCTGGTCTGCACTTTTTAGTATCAAAGATACCAAAATGACTACTTGTGTCCAGACGGTAGTTTGTTTGAAGGGGTTTTTTTGTGGATCTGGGATGACAATTACCGATTCATTGAAATCAGAAATTCTTCGTTGTTGCGGGTGCCTTTCAGGCGGTCAAGCATAAAGTCCATGCTTTCCATCGGATTCATATCGGCCATATGCTTTCGCAGAATCCAGACGCGCTGCAACGTTTCTTTATCGAGCAGCAGGTCTTCACGACGGGTGCCGGACGCCATCACGTCAATAGCCGGGAACACCCGCTTATTGGCCAGACGTCGGTCGAGCTGGAGTTCCATATTGCCTGTACCTTTGAATTCTTCAAAGATAACTTCATCCATTTTAGAACCGGTATCGATCAGGGCTGTAGCAATAATGGTCAGCGAGCCACCATTTTCTACATTCCGTGCCGCCCCAAAGAACCGCTTTGGCTTGTGCAGGGCGTTGGCGTCTACACCCCCCGACAGAATCTTGCCAGACGATGGAACTACCGTGTTGTAGGCCCGTGCCAGACGCGTAATGGAGTCGAGCAGAATGACTACATCATGTCCGCATTCGACCATCCGCTTTGCTTTCTCCAGGACCATGCTCGCCACTTTTACGTGCCGCTCGGCCTGCTCGTCGAAGGTTGATGAAATAACTTCAGCATTTACGCTACGCGCCATATCAGTCACCTCTTCCGGCCGCTCGTCGATGAGCAGGATGATCAGGTAAACCTCCGGATGGTTTTTAGTGATGGCGTTAGCGATTTCCTTCAGCAGGACTGTCTTACCAGTTTTAGGCTGGGCTACAATCATACCCCGCTGCCCTTTACCGATCGGAGAGAACAGGTCCAGAATACGGGTTGAATACTGATCCGGCCGGGTACTCAGGCGCAGGTGCTCTTCGGGGAAAAGCGGGGTCAGGTATTCAAATGGGATACGATCGCGAATTTCTTCGGTTGTCTTTCCGTTTATGGTCGATACCCGCAACAGAGCAAAGTACTTTTCCCCTTCTTTGGGCGGCCGGATCTGACCGCGTACGGTATCGCCAGTCTTTAGTCCAAATAATTTGATCTGCGAAGGCGATACGTAAATATCATCCGGGCTGGCCAGGTAATTGTAATCGGCTGAGCGTAAAAAACCATAGCCGCCATCCTGCATAATCTCCAGAACACCTTCATTTTCGATAATGCCGTCGAACTCCCGGATGTGCTGGTTATACTGCCGGCGAATCCGGTTGGTATATTCCTGAGCCTCGCGTGATGGCTGATTGACTACTGGCTGGGCCTGACCGGATGAGAACTGTGACCGTTCATTTTCCGGAGTGCCATTAGGCTCCTGCGGAGCAGCCGGCGCAATGTCATTCGAAGGCTGCTGCTCGTTGGTATTGGTCATGTCCATCTCCGGCGCAACTTCCGGTGAGTCCATAAACGTTGTTTCCGGGGCCTCTTCACGGTTACCCGTAAACAGAGTGTCATCTGTTGCCGAATTATTTGTCAGTGCAGCCTCTTCCGTAACCGGACGCGTACGCTCCCGGCGTTTAGGTCCACCTTCGGGCCGGGCCACGTCAGGCCTGGTCCCGTCGGGCCGGCCAGCTTCCGCCGGCCGCACTTGTTTGTCTTCGCGTGCCGCGCTCTCCCGTGGTTGCATATCCCGCCGGTTCGGATCCCGTGGTCCAGCTTCTCGGGGCCCCACATTCCGTGGTCCGCCTTCCCGACGCCCAGCGTCCCGGGGACCAGTTTGACGTGGCCCGGCTTCTCTTGACCTGACCTCACGTGGCCCGGCCTCACGCGGCAAAGAGCCCTGACCTTCTTCCGTGCGGCTAATGAAGCCTTCCTCCGTAGTTGGGGGCGGGGTATCGGCTGCGCCGGCATCCCGGCGAATGCGCTGCCGGGTCCGATTTCGTTCGCCATCTTCCTGGTGACCGTTTTCGGCAGTCTGCTCAGTTGGTTCAATAGGTTCCGTTGCAGCAGAGGGGGTATCGCCTGCAGTATCAGCTGCCGGCTCAACCGCGGGTAGGGGTGAACGACCCCGGCGGCCCCGGCGCGCACCTTCGGCCGGCTGAGCGGTAGCAACAGCCTCTTCCGGTACCGGCATTCGGGCCTGCTGGTCCAATATCTTGTAAACCAATTCTTTTTTCTGGTATTTACTGGTGTCGCTGATACCAAACTCGTCGGCAATAGCCCGTAGCTCCGACAAGAGTTTCAGATTTAATTCTTCAATGTTATACATACAGTACTGACTAGCAAGTTGATCTTGCTACATGTGAAATAGTGATCGATGGAAAGTAACGAGTTGCCGATCGCTGTAAACCTGTCAACGCAGGGCGGAGGCTCTTGAGGGTTAGTTAATTATACGTAAACAACATCAATTATGTAAAAAGAAGTGGCTTGCCTGACCGGGTCACTAACCCAACTGCCTGATAACGGTGGTAGTTCAAAACGATGAGCCGCCAGTTTGACGGTCCGTCGTGCGGTGTTCAAGTTTAAATGTATCCTGAAAATTACTGGAAGATCCGCCGGAATGACGGTCAGCGTCCGCTCTAGCGGTGAGTTGATTGGTCGCTGCCCACAGAACTGTGTGAGCAAAGATAAATTAACTCATCGCCATTGTCAATACAACGCTTTTAATTTCAGAATGTTTTTCGAGAGGCAATAAGAATATTGATAATCTATTACTGAAACGTGCTACACCCGGAAAGAGTTCCGGTCCCCGGTTCGTTGAATCCCGCACCTCAAAACTACTTATGAGTCCAGCGTCTCCCTCGATAAATCCCGCAGATACTGCGTTTGTGTCGGAAAGGCAAACCGGGCTCCGCTCTGGTGAACAAGGTCAATGATGGCAAAATTTATTTCTTCGCGGATCTGGTGGTACTGTTGCGCATCAGCCGTTGCCACAAAATAGACGACCAGAATGTCGAGGGAACTCTCCCCGAAGGTCTCAAACCTGACATAGCCCCGGTCCGTTTTGGTCATTTCGTGCGTATCAATTAACTGCTGAATGCCGGCGACAACATTACGTAGTGTTTCGGTGGAGGTGTCATAGGCCAGCCGGATGTAATATCGGCCCCGGCGCAGCCGGCGCTGCGTCAGATTATCGAGCGATTGGTTAATCATCAGCCGGTTAGGAACAGAAACCAGACTGCCGTCGTCGGTGCGGATGCGGGTGCTGCGGAAACCAATTTGCTCGACGCTGCCGCTAATACCGCCCACACTGACCGCTTCGCCGGCCACAAAGGGCCTGTCGAGCAGAATGGCAAATGACGCAAAGAGGTTTTCGAGGGTTTCGCGGGCCGCCAGCGCAATGGCTAATCCGCCAATACCGAGGCTGGTAACCAGAGCGAGTACGTTGACGTTGTAGACCAGATCGAGCGTCGTAAATAACCCTATCATAAAAACGAGCAGAATGATAAGATCTCGTATGAAGGGTATCAGTTGGCTCATTGGTTTGTTTTCTGCATGCTCAGCCCGCTTCTGGAAAAACAGGCCCATTACTTTAACGGCCCGAATACCCATCCAGGTGAGAACAACCATAATAATGGTCTGGTAACCCCGGTAAATGGCCATTTGAAAGCCAAACGATTCTTTCGGTTCTAAGCGCCAGGAAGCAGGAAGTGTCAGTTGGGCAAAGGCAATGTAAATAAGAATCAGCAGGATTAGCCACTCAATGGGTGGGCGCATGAGTCGCAGGAACTCCGTAATGGGAACGCCATGGATTTCCCGGCGGAAGAGCTGGTAGAACAGCCTCCCGATGAATTGGGCAAGGATCTTGCGCAGAAACAGACAGGAGAGCAGTATACCGGTAAACCAGATTAACCCGGTCAGGGTATTGCCGGATAATTCCCGCTGTATCCAGTCCTGAAGGGAGTCCATATAAGGTGGGTGTGGATTTTTGTCTTGTTAAAATTGGTTAAAAACGGTTGCTATTTACAATTTTTGCACGTCTTCTAAACGTTTAAACAGAGGTAGCCTGGTATGAATCTGGTTGTTGACTGGGGAAATTCATCCCTGAAGTTAGGTTGGTTTGAGGGGTCAGTATTGACTGAATCGCGGTATCATGTGTCACCCGACAACTTTCGCGACTTGTTGCGGCAGCAGGTCCGGAACGGCCGTCAACCCGACCAGGTGATCGTATCCTCGACAAGCCGGCCCGGTGAGGAACTTCGCGCTCAGGTGGCTGAACTGGGTGAAACCATTACAGAAACAACGCACTGGCTGATTTTCGATAATACAACATCCGTACCGGTGTCTATCGATTATGATACCCCTCTTACCCTGGGTACCGACCGTGTAGCGGCTGGCGTTGGCGCTACGGTATTATTTCCGGGAGAAGACTGCCTGGTTATTGACATGGGGACCTGCATTACAGCCGATGTGGTCGATCAGGGAGGAGTATTTCGGGGCGGACTGATATCGCCCGGCCTGCGAATGCGTTTTCGGGGAATGCATGTGTTCACCGAACGTTTGCCGCTGATTGAACCGGATTTACAGGCAGTCCGGGATTTACCGGCGCTGATTGGAAAGAATACGCATCAGGCGATGCAGAGCGGAGCTATCAACGGTATGTTGTTTGAACTGAACGGAATTATTGCGGCCCACCGCAGCGAACGGCCCAATATAAAGGTAGTTGTTTGCGGGGGGGATGCCCTGTTTTTTGAAAGTCGTCTGAAACCCCCCATATTTGTAGTGCCGGAGGTGGTGCTGATCGGTTTGAATCGTATTTTAGAACATAATGTCAAATAATTACAAGCGAGTAAGCAGAGTTGCGCAGATAAGTTTACTGGCCATGTCGCTGGCCGCGCCGGCCGCTATGGCGCAGGGTTTTGGAAACTCTCCTTATTCGGCTCTGGGTATTGGTGAGCCGCTGGGACAGGCCAATGTCACTAACCTGGGTATGGGCGGTATCGGTGTCAGTTATGCCAGTCCTTTCTATCTGAACAGTCAGAATCCGGCCCTGCTGGCCCGCCGGTCGCGGTTTACCGTCTTTGAAGTTGGCCTGCTGGGGCAGTCCAAGCAGTTGGGCCAGCGTGTCCTGGATGCGCAGCAATCACAGCGCGATTTTGGGGCAAACCTGAGTTATCTGGCCTTGGCTTTTCCGGCTTCTTCGCGGTGGAACATGGCAATAAGTCTGCGGCCGTACACCTATGTCGACTATCAAACCCGTCAGTACGGACGTATTCCCGGCACCATCTATGAAGCAGAGTACACCTACTCCGGCCGGGGAGCTATCAATAAGGCATCATTCTCCAATGGCGTCCGGCTCTGGAAGAATATTTACCTGGGAGCCGAAATGTCGTATCTGTTCGGCAACCTTACCAACAATTCCGATTCGCGGGTGTTGATTAACTCGGCAACCGATGTGCAGGTGACCCGCATTGATCGGATTAATTACAGCGATATTGTCTGGCGACTCGGAGCCGCCTGGCGTCCTAAGCTGAGCGAAAACTGGACCCTTAATCTGGGTGCCACCGTTGACCCACAAACGCGGGTAAGAGCCCGCGAGACTGATATTTACCAGCAGGTACTGAGCGGCCAGAGTTTATCGGCTCCCGATACGCTCCGGATCAACCAGACCGGGGCGGCTACCCTGCCCCGGAACATGCAGTTTGGCGTCAGTATTGAGCGTAATAACCAATTCATGGTTGGGGTAGACGTTGGGCTTCAGCCATGGAGTCAGTTTCGCACCATTAGTGACCAACCGGGTAACCTGCGCGATGCCCTGCACGTAGCGGCTGGTGTGGAGTTTACACCGAAGAGCACTTCTACCCGCTATTGGGATCTGGTCTCTTACCGGGCCGGTTTTCAGTATAACAAAACACCCTATGCCGTTGATGGCCGCCAATTGAATGATATCAACGGGAGCCTGGGTGTTTCGCTGCCGGTGGGCGCTTATCTGGTCAACCATGTTAACCTGGCTATTGTCGGGGGACAGCGTGGTGCCCTGATCGGTTCGCAGATTCGGGAGCGCTACATCCGGATTTCCCTGGGCTTCTCCCTGAATGACCTGTGGTTCCGTAAACCGGTCATTGATTAATCGGTCGGGTTCAGACAAACTTATTAAGGTACGGTAACGTTCTCTCTGAGAGGTATAACCCTTATCGTTTCAGAAGCCAATAAAAACTCGTATGCGTGTTAAGTCTTTCATAATGGCCGGTCTTGCTGTTGGCAGCCTCTTGAGCTTTAGTAGCTGTGAGGAGGAAAAAGCAAACAAGAAAGTAAAACCGTATACCGGGCCAATTGAGGAAATTAACAATGTGCAGATGTTGTATAGCGAAGCGGCTAAGTTGAAGGTAAAGATGACGACCGCTAAACAGTTGCGCTATCAGAACGACGACCGAAAATACCCGGAGACTGTCAATATCAGCTTTTTTGACGAGAACGGTGCGGAAGTTACTAGCCTGCGGTCTGATTCCGGGCGTTACGACCGGACTAAGGATCTGTACACCGTAATGGGTAATGTGGAGGTTATTAACAAGCAGAAACAGGAGAAATTGATGACCAACGAGCTAAACTGGAATCCAAACACGAAAAAGGTGTATACCGAAAAACCCGTTACCGTTATCAGTAAAAGTTCTGGAGAAACCCTTAAAGGTATTGGCCTGGATGCCAACCAGGATTTCTCCCAGTATTCGATCCGCAAACCGACAGGTATCTTTAATATTGAAGGGGGGGGCGGATTTTAACTTAAAGCCCTAAAACAAAACAGCCCCACTTCAATTGAAGTGGGGCTGTTTTGTTTTAGGGCTTTGGGCATTTGTTCAATTGGTTCCGAACTGTTTTTATATCGGTGACAACTTTTTCGTTCCCCCATTTATTGTAAATGTACGTAACGATTTCCGCTATTTCCAGTTCGCTCAACTGGGGGTTAGCGGGCATAATCCGGTTGTAAGGCTGACCATTCACCACTATTGGCCCCTGCTGACCATGCCGGATCAGGCAAATGACGCTGTCTTTTTTCACCAGGTAATCAGAGCCGTTGAGGGGCGGGTAAAGGTTGGCCAACCCGGTGCCATCCGGCTGGTGGCAGTTGGCGCAATAGGTCTTATACAGTTGCTTACCCTCGGTAATGTATTTCTGCCGCTTTATTTCTTCCTGACTCTGGCATCCAATGAAGAGAAGAACAAACCCAAACACGAAACTGATCCAAACTGTCTCTCTCATTGCTTATACTCCGCCAGCAGCTTATCAATATCGCCCATTAGTTTGTCAACGCCTTCTTCCGTAGTGCCATCGTACACCCCCCGAACGCGTTTTTCCTTATCGACCAGGATAAAGGCTCCGCTGTGGACCACACCGCCCGGTGCTGTTTTGTCTTCGGCCGCCGTCACCATATAGCTTTTCTGACCGATCTCGTAAATATCTTCTTTAAGCCCCGTGACAAACAGCCACTGACGACCCGTAACACCCAGATTATCCGCAAACTCCTTCAATACTGCTACCGAGTCATGCTCGGGATCGATAGTATGGGAGAGCATCATCACCTCCGGATTATCCTTAAACCGGTCATATACCCGCTTCATCTGCGTTTTCATTTTAGGACAGATGGTGGGGCAGTTGACAAAAAAGAAATCGGCAACGTAAACCTTATCGTCGAGTGTGTTGGCCGTTACCGTGTCGTTATATTGGCTGACGAAGCGGAAATTTGGGATGGTATGGTCAACCGAATCGACAACGTCCCGGCCGTTCACCGTTTTTTTTACGGCTTGTTTTTCGCCCAGAACCGGCAGGCGATTCGTTGATGGGCCACAGCTAGTTAAAGCCAGTAGCAGGCCAGCCATTATAACCAGACTACTCGTCAAGGTACCGGCGGGCATCAGCAATGCTGCTGTTAATTTTATCTTTGACATTGGTGATTTTCTCTTTTTCCTGTTCCAGATACTGTACTGCCTGCGCCTGATCCAGTTGCTTAAGCGTGTCGCCATTGTACCGGCTCATCCAGTCCATCATCAGGCTATCGGCCTCTCTCAGGCGCTGGCTCAGCAGCATCAACTGCGATTTTTCGTCATCGGTACGGAGTGTTGCAGAAGCTGCCTGTGTAGAGCCACCGGCTTTGTCGAGACTGTCGATCCGCTGGGTGATCTGTTTGCGGAGGACCATCACGGAGTCAAGACGGGGCATAACTTCATCATGAATGGCTAATACCTCTTTTTCGGTCTCCTGAACCCTTTCGCCGTCATTGTTTGAACAGGCGGTAAGGCTCAGAAGAAGAGCGGTGGCTCCGATGGGTGTTACAGACAGGAAATGGTGGAGTGATAGCATAGGTTTACAGGTAATAAACAGTTGTCAGGTGGCTGCCGGCGCGTTCTGGGCCAGAATTTCGCGGGCGTTGTTGATGGCGCTGGGCGAGGGATTTTTACCGCCAATCATCTGCGCAATTTCGGTGACACGTTCCTCAAGGCTGAGCTTCTTAACCCGGCTGACAGTCTTAGCCGCCGAGTGATCTTTATACACAAAATAGTGGGCTGAGCCCTGAGCGGCTATCTGGTGCAGGTGCGTGATGGCAATGATCTGGTGACTGTTGGCCATTTCCCGCATCATGTGCCCCATCTTGATCGCAATCTCGCCCGATACACCCGTGTCAATCTCATCAAAAACGATGGTTGGCAGCGAACGCTTGCTGGCCAGTATATATTTGATTGCCATCATCAGCCGGGAAAATTCACCACCCGAGGCTACGTTCTTCAACTGCTGCGGCTTTACACCTTTGTTTGCGCTGAACAGGAAGTTTACCGTATCAATACCGGTTGGCGTAGGTTTGCCGGTATCGGACTGGATTTGAAGCGAGGCATTCGGCATACCCAGGTCGTGCAACAGCGCACCTACTTCTTTTTCAATCGGCTTCAGGACCTTTTGCCGCGCTTTCGACAGCTTCTCGGCGCTATTGTCAAGTTTATTCCGGGCGGCTTCGGCCTGGGCCTTAGCCGCGGCCAGTTCGTCGTCGAGGTTTAAGACCTTACTTACTTTCTGCTCCAGTTCGGCCTGTAGGCTTAGCAATTCGGCAATGTCGGCGGCCTGGTGCTTGGTCTGGAGTTGGTAAATGAGGTTCAGGCGCTCGCGGATGGTTTCGGCGCGGCTGTCGTCTATTTCTACATTATCCTGCTCCGTGCTGATTTCCTCGGCCAGATCCCGAAGCTCGATCAGGGTACTCTGTGCCCGCTCCTGCAACTGCTGGTACTGGTCAGACAGCTTACTGATGTGGTTGAGATTGCTGACGGTGCTCTTCAGAAACGACACCACCGACTGCTCGGCATTATCAAGGTATTCGTAAGCCAGTTGCAACCGCTCTTTAATCTCCTCCGCATTTTCGAGAATAGTCAGCTCCTGCTCCAGTGACTCCTGTTCATCGGCCTGTAATTGGGCTTTGGCCAGTTCTTCATACAGGAAGTTATTGTAGTCGAACTCCCGGCGCATGGCATTGGCTTCTGAATGAAGCTGCTCGAAGGCAGATTGCTTCTGCCGGTATTCCTGATAGTCGACGCGATACCGGCGCAGCAATTCGTCGTCCTGCGCATAGGTGTCCACAATCTGCAACTGAAATTCGTTGGAGCCCAGCAGGATGGAGTCATGCTGGGAGTGAATGTCCATGAGTTGGCTGGTTACCCGCCGGAGGGTTTCCAGATTGACAGGGGTATCATTGACGAACGCCCGCGTTTTGCCACTCGGACTAATTTCCCGCCGGACGATGCAGGTAGATGCGTAGTCAAGTTCCTCTTCCTCAAAAATGGTTTCGATGACGTAGCCCGATACCTCATACGTGCCTTCAATCACACATTTCTGCTCGGGGTTGTAGAGTACTCGTGTGTCGGCCCGGTTGCCAAGCAGCAGGCCTATCGCCCCCAGCATAATTGACTTACCGGCGCCGGTTTCGCCCGTTATGATATTCAACTCGTGATCGGGCGCCATCTCGAGTTGTTCGATCAGTGCGTAATTCTTTATAATCAGATGCGATAGCATACGATTGGCTCCTCACTTCATTAACAACGCCGTTCAGAGATTAAGTTTCACGTTTCAGGTTTGAAGTTTCACGTTAAGCCTGCTCCTTGGGCAGTCTAACATGGAACATGGAACTTGAAACCTGAAACAGTTTTAGCGAAGCAACTTCCGGTACGCTTCGGTTTTTGCCGGGTCCAGAAACGACAGCAAATCAAACGCTTTTTTACGTTCGACCGGCGTCCCTTCAAACATAATGTTAAATAATTCTTCGGACTTGGCGTCGAAAAAGGAGTTGAGGAGTACGGCGTTGGGTTTCTGCTGGGTAATGTTGCGAATAACGGTCAGTAAGTCAAGTACCTGCTGGCGCACCTGAACTGGATTGTTGGTGAAGTTGTCGAGGCCCAGCCGGTGATACGAATAGAAGCCTTCGCGGAACGGGATCAACTGCTGGCTCTGCATATTCTCGATGAGCCAATAGCGGTTCCGGCGGTCACCACTGGCCTGCCAGGAGGGGTTTGGCGAACTCTGCTGCGCCAGGTTCACAATATTGTAAGCGTTCTGAATGAATACATTTCCTCCCTGTTTGCTGAAGCTATCGTAATCAGCCGCCAGAATAATATTGGCGTAAAAAGCCATCAGCGACGTTAGCTCGTCTGAGTAAACATTGTCGCGGAAGAAGACGGGTGTTGTCGGTAGCCAGACAAAGTTGAACGCCCGATCCACGTAGCTGAAAATAGGCGTTTCATAGGTAGTTCCGTACACAGGTCGGGTTACTGCGATCTGTGCGTTCCCCTCAAACACGCCCTGTGATACCGATTTGGTCAGGTTAATATTCAACACACAGTTGATCCGTTCTGCAGGACCATATTGGTCGTTGGTCCAGCGCCGGGTATTCATAAACTCGGTAATAACGCTTTTCAACTGGTTGAAATACGCGAAATCCGTTTTCTGCTGGGCAAATAACTGGTCATAGTTCAGGTTCACCTGACAGTTTAGCTCCTGTGCCTGGGCAGGTAGGATAAGGAGGGAAAAGAGTATCAGTTTGATTAGTTTCATTCTAATCCACGTTCTAGCAATTTTTTCTCAATTAAAGTTACTAAATCTTCGGCTACGCCCTGCTTTGATTTCAGCGCAAATTCGACCGTCTGCTCATCTTTATCAATAACGGTGACTTTGTTGGTATCGTGTCCAAAGCCGGCACCAGCGTCGCGCAATGAGTTTAGAACAATCCAGTCCAGATTCTTAGCGTGTAACTTTTTTACCGCGTTGGTATGTTCATTATCAGTTTCAAGGGCAAAGCCCATCAGGAGCTGCCCCGGCTGCTTCCGGGTACCAAGCGTAGCGGCAATGTCAATAGTTTTTGTCAGCTCCAGGGAGAATACCGATTCTGCTTTCTTTATTTTTCGGTCGGCGGGTGCCAGGGGCGTGTAATCAGCCACGGCGGCATTCAGAATTGTCACATCGGCTTCCGTAAAAACCTGTGCGGTGGCTTCGTACATTTCCTGCGCCGAACGGACATCGATGCGCCGGATAGCCCGATCAGGCAGAGAACGACCCGTAGGACCACTTACCAGCGTTACGTTTGCGCCGGCCAGGCTGAAAGCGTGTGCGATGGCATAGCCCATCTTTCCGGTTGAGTGGTTGCTGATATACCGCACCGGGTCAATTGGCTCCTGCGTTGGGCCGGCGGTGATGAGGATATGTTTACCCTTTAGAACGGGGCGCCCGGCAACATGCCGTTCCAGCACCTGGACAATTGTCTCCGGCTCGGCCAACCGGCCTTCGCCAACCAGACCGCTGGCCAGTTCGCCATGCTCGGCCTGAATGATGTGATTGCCAAAGGAGGTAAGCCGGTTTAGATTCTCAACCGTTGTAGGGTGGCGGTACATGTCTAGGTCCATGGCCGGTGCGAAAAACACTGGGCACTTGGCCGACAGGTACACCGCCGAGAGCAGGTCGTCGCAGAAGCCGTGGGCACAGCGGGCCAGCGTATGCGCCGATGACGGGGCAATAACCAGCAAATCGGCCCAGAGACCGAGTTCAACATGGTTGTTCCAAGTGCCGGTGTTCGGGTCGCCCATGAACGACGATAAGGCAGGCCGTTTCGACAGAGTAGCCAGGGTCAGGGGCGTAATAAAATCCTTTGCCGACTCGGTCATCATGACCTGCACTTCGGCACCGGCTTTAACCAACAGGCGGACCAGGAACGCCGATTTATACGCCGAGATGCTACCGGTAACTCCTACTAAAATGCGCTTGCCTGAAAGCATGGACATGGCTTAGAGCGGATGGAAAATGCAAAAAAAGCCGCCGGGCCGGAGTTGCATCCGTAACCAGGCGGCCTTTGGCGGAAGAAAAAAGCTTATTGCTGTTGTTCTTCGTCGGCGTTGTTGCGCCAGTAAATCTTACCCTCCAGAAACTCATCGGTAGCGAGGGTGGTCGGTTTCGGCATCCGCTCGTAATATTTTGAAATTTCGATCTGCTCGCGGTTTTCGAATACTTCTTCCAGGTTATCAACAGCCGACACAAACTCGGATAATTTATTGCTCAGCTCTTCTTTCATTTTAGAAGAGATCTGACGCGCGCGTTTTGAGATGACCGATACAGATTCGTACAGGTTGCCGGTTGCGGCTGCAATCTTATCGGTATCGCGGGTAATCAATGATGGATTCGTTGCCATTGCGCTTGAGTAATCTATATAATGGACAATACTGTCAAACTATTCTACTAATAATGCAGACCGCTGCTTAGTTGATCGATGTGACTTTGGCCGGGCGGTTCGGATCAGGGGTTTTCAACTTCTCCTTTTCTTTTTCCTGAGCGGCTATACGGTCAATCTCTTTCAGACTGGTTTCGTACATCTTTTCAGCCGGCTTCAGAAACTTGCTGTTCGGATATTTGTCGATCAATGCCTGATAAGCCTGAACAGCTTCCTGATATCGCTCTTTCTGCTTCGTGTCCAGACTGTTCTTAGCCAGACTGTACTGGGCATCTACCTTCAGGTACGCCAGTTCTTCATTGAACTCCGAATCCGGAAATTCTTTCTGGAAATTATTGATGGCTACTACCGAAGACTTATAAGAAGCGATGTTGAAGCCGCTGGTTTTGTAATACAATTTTGCCCGCTCATACGCTTTCCGTTCCAGCTTTTTCCGCAGGTCCAGAATCATGCCTGTCGATTCCTGGCGGAAGGGGCTCTCCGGGTAGGCGTTGATGAAGTCCTGCAATGCCGACATCGCCATTACCGTATTTGACTGATCCAGATTGAAGTTAGGCGTGTCTTTGTACAGTGAGTAGGCGTACATATACATGGCCTCGTGGGCGTAGTCACTCCGGGCAAAGGTTTCGTAAAAGCGCTTGAACAACTGCGCACTTACCGAGAATAACTTCTGGTGGTACTGTGTATAGGCGTAGTAAAATTGCGCCATCTCCGACTCCGTACTCCCCTTCAGCACCGGGATCAGTTCTTCAAACAGAATACCTGATCGGTACCAGTCTCCTTTCTTGTAGTAGTTGACGGCTGCTTTGTACTTCTCGTCATCGGTTCCTTTTTTCTGCAAACGGGTAAAGTCGCTACACGAAGAAAACAGGACGACCAATACGCTCAGCAGAATTCCAATAAATCGACGATTTTGCATAAGGACGCAAAGATAATAAAAAAACGGACCATACGGGAGATCATGGCCCAGGTAGTTACACCTCTTAAACGATCGGACAGCCGGAAAAGTGCCCCTGCAATAGCAAGGGATATTGGAATGGGAGCAATTTTAAGGAATTTTAACCTGGTTCCTGCGCGGTTCCGTATCAGTGATGCCGTACCAGTAACTTTTTGGTTGCTACCTTCTTACCGTCAACGGAGAGTTGGTAGAAGTACACGCCCGTAGTCATATCACGTGTGATGATCCGGATCTTGCGGTCATTGCGATCCAGTACGTAATCAGCCACCGGAGCGCCCAGCACGTTTAGCAGGATAAGCTTGGCTTCGTTTACGCCAGACGAAATCTGGTAATCAATTTCTGCAATGTCGTTGGCCGGATTTGGGTAGATGTTTGACACTGTAATGTGATCATTGGCAAACATCAGTTCATCGGTTTTTGCAGCCTGTTCACTGATAACCGGCCGGATCTCACTGGTTGGTGCAGCCGCTGTAGCCGTGCTTTCGGCCTGTGCCGTACGGGCATTAGCTGCCGACTTCTGTGGTGTCGGAGCAATCAGCAACGAACGGTAATATGCGTTAATGGCTGAATTCTTGCTCAGGGCTACCTCGCGGTCGAGACTGGCTGCGGCCGGATGCTTCAGAAATGGAAAGTTGCGCGAGTGAATAACCCGCGAACTGGTTGGTGTCGAAGGGGCAGTTGTTTTACGACCAAGCTCCAGCCGGCTTCGGTTCGGGCCATCCGTTTGGGCCCGGAGCGAAACGGTTGCCAGCAGCAGTCCGAGTAAACAACCATATATCCGTAAAGTTTGCTTCATTCTCCAGGATTGAATTGATACAAGTATTCCACACAAACGTATTTAATGAAAAAGACAAAGTCAACGGCCGTGTGTCTAAAAAATTGTTAAAATTTTCATTTTTTATCAGTTAGAACCGTTTTGGCAGGCGAAGGTTTAATGGAAGCATTGATTTTTTCCGGCTTTTTAGGCTTTGGCTCTTCGGCCGGTTTTTCAGCCTGCCCAAGCGTTTGCGCCTTAGTCGGTTTTTCGTCCTTTCGCCACCGGAAACCATCCAGTTGTTTCTTACTGTCAGTTAGTTCGTGGGGTGGAACAAAAGCCGCATCGGGACGCCCATAGAACCGAATCCGGTCAACTTTGCTTTCTTTAAACTCCAGGTTCATTTTGCTGCACTCCACGTGGTTCATACCCACCATTCGGTTCTTATCATCCATCGCAAAATAGATACTCTGCCCGTTACCCTCCACAATGACGCGGTCCAGCGACGTTTTGCTTTCTTTCGGGTTGGCTTTGTCGGGCAATTGCTGAAAATAGGCGGTGATGGTCCGGCCTTTTACCTGGTTGAAATTGCGTAGTGTATCCTGCGAAATGACAAAGGACTTGCTGCGCAGCAGCATGGTATGCAAGTGATTATTTTTTAATTTGGCCGTAATGGAATCGGCCTCCATCTGGTAGTTCTCACTCCAGACAATTGGTTTTTTATAAAAATAGATCGTCGAGTCAGCTACGTCATACACCAGTGAATCGCACCGGCTTTGCAGGTCCGATTTGTAAACAATCACGTTCTTTTGGCCAACCAGTTTCCGGGTTTTCTTTTCTTTATTATCAAAAGAAAACAAGGTATCGGCCCGCATAAAAAGCGTATCCTGGTTAATGGTACTTTTGACCAGCGCATAGCCGGTTAATCGCGAAACCCCCGCTTTGCCGTTGTACCGGCCCTGGTCGCCCGTCAGAATGGTTTTATCACTTTTGGCCACCATCACCACATTCCCCTTGGCAACCCCAATCTCAGTGGCATTATCAAAGTCCAGCGTGTCGCCCGTTAACGTATATTTATCCGTCTCGACCGTGGCCCGGCGCTGGAAGTTAGAGACCCGCGTTACCGTATTGTATTGGCCTTCTCTGGCGAGTAGTGTACCGTCTTTGCTCACGATTTTGGTTGGCCCCTGAAACGTGGCAATCTTGGTCAGCGAATTATACAGCAGGGAATCCGCCGTCAGGGTGTATTTCGGATTGACCAGCTTTACATTTTGCCGGAATGTAAACTGCTTGGTCCGGGTATCATAGTACCCCTGTTTGCTGGTCAGTACGTTCTCTCGGTCCACAATACGGCCTGGGTTGGGGTAAACCGCCAGACCGTTTGCCATATCGTAGTCGAGTTGTGAAGTACTGAGCGTCATTTTTCGGTCTTTTAGGACGACATTTCCCCGCATGTTGGCAATCCGGGTGTTGCCGTAGTAAAACATGGTATCACTGCGTACGCTGATGGTGTCACCCTGAATGATCCGGACATTACCGTACGCTTCAATCACGTTGGTCGTCACGTTCTGAATGGCCAGGTTACAGTACATCAGCACTCCTTTATGCCGGAAGCGTACGTTGTTGAACAGCTTACGGACTACCATATTGGGCTGGTTAATGACCACCAGACTATCGGCACCCGGCGGCAGCAACTCCACCTTTTCGGAGGCTGCCGATGAGGGCCGGCCGGTCTGACCCCACGCCCGATCATAGCCCGACAGGCTGCCCAGTAAAAGGAGTATCAGAAAGACCCTATAAAAATGAAAAGGGTTGCAACGCATAGGCGAAAAAATGTCGTTAGGCTGCTTTTGCGGAGAAAAGTGAGCCGGTGAGACGCCCGATCTGCCAGGGCAGAGGGAAAGCGTCGTTATATTAACGTTTTTTGTGCTACAAAACTATGGCATCTGACCGACACCCCACGTTAGAACAGGCCTTTTTAACGTTTGTTAACGCCCCCAGACCGGGTAGTGAATCCTTGTTTTCGCCTAATGACCGCGTGCTGCTGGCCGTCAGTGGGGGAATCGACTCGGTGGCCATGGCGCATACATTTCACCGGGTTGGTCAGTCGTTTGCCATTGCCCATGTCAATTACGGGCTGCGCGGGGCTGATTCCGACGATGATGCCTTGTTTGTACAGAACATTGCGGACCGGTACAGGGTTCCGTTTCACCAAACCCGTTTTGATACGGCTACTGTGGCACAGGAGCGGGGGATTTCTATTCAGATGGCCGCCCGTGAATTGCGTTACGCCTGGTTTGAACAGCTTCTCGATCAGTATGGGTACGCGAGCGTAGCAACAGCCCACCACCAGAACGATGTCCTGGAAACAATACTAATCAACCTGGTGCGCGGTACCGGTCTGGCGGGGCTGCAGGGCATACCGGTTCGGCAGGGGCGGGTAATCCGGCCGTTATGGTTTACCAACCGGGAGCAACTCGTAGCCTATATGCAAGAGCATAATCTGTCCTGGCGGGAAGATAGCTCCAATGCAGCTGACAAATACGTGCGCAACCGCCTGCGCCATCAGGTGCTCCCCATACTCCAGGTACTTAACCCTGCATTACTGACGGATACCCTGCCTCAGACCGTTGAGCGACTACGAGCGGCCGGACAACTGCTGAGCCAAGAACTGGCCCAGAGCTGGCAACAGGTAGCCGTTGAGCAGGAGGGAAGGATTACCCTCAATATCGAGGCATTGATCAGACTGTCTGAACCCCAATTTCGCCTGTATGAGTGGCTGCGAATCTATGGGTTTTCTCAGGATCAGGTTCGGCAAATCTGGGCAGCAACTATGCGGGAGCCTGGTAGCGTGTTCTGGTCGGCCACCCACCGGCTGGTTCACGAGCGGGAGGGCCTGGTGCTGATGCCGTTGCCACCGGAGCATGGCTTTAGGGTTGAGCTGGAGGAGTGGCCTCAGGGCGTCGTGGTTGCTGGGTCGTGGCGTCTCTGTTTCGAAACCTTTGATAAACCGGTCGATTTTCAGATCCCCACTGATCCAGGGGTGGCCTGTCTGGATGCCGACCAGATAAAGCTGCCGCTGATTATTCGTCCCTGGCAGCAGGGTGACCGTTTCCGGCCGTTGGGTCTAAAGGGAAGTAAACTGGTGAGCGATTTGCTGAATGACCAGAAAGTGTCGCTGTCTCAGCGGGAGCAAGCGGCTGTACTGGCAGCCGGTAACGGTATAATGTGGGTTGTTGGCCGGCGTATCGGTCATGCATTCAGACTGACCGCAGAGACCCGTCGCGTTCTAAAAATAGTCCTATCTTAACGTGCCAAAACAGTCCTCCATAAAGGGGCCTCAAGATAAACAAGCTGAAATATGATCGTAACTTTTTTGTAGCAATTATCAACTTTATGCATATTACCACTGAATTACAATAGCTTCTAATCTTTTACTTTCCATAAAACGCTATGAATTACTCTGTACGGGCACTGTTGCTGCTAGCGCTCGTGTTCAGCAGCCAAATTCTTCTGGCACAAAGTGGGCGGTTACGATCCGCTAACAAACAGTTTGACGACATGAGCTACGCCAGTGCAGTACGCATGTACGAAGAGTTTCTCCGGGGTGACAAAAAAAGCAACCCGGCCGAAACCCGCGAAGCCATGCTGAAACTGGCCTACAGTTATCGCAAGTTACAGGATACCCGTAATGCCGAGCGGGTTTACGGCGATCTGGTTAAAAACTATGACGACCTGAACAGTGACGTTTACCTTTACTACGCCCAGGCACTGGCGACCAACGGCAAATACCGGGATTCGCAGAAGATGTACAGCCGGTACGGCGAAAAGCAGAAAGAAGATATGCGGGGCCGCCGGTTCACCATGTCATACATGGATATGAACCGGTTCTACCAGGATTCATCCTCGTACCAGATGGCGCCTTTACCCATCAATACCCGTCAGGCCGATTTTAGTCCGATGTACTATAAGAACGGTCTGGTGTTTGTATCGGCCCGCGACGAATCCGGGGTAACCAAGCGGGTGTTTGGCTGGAACCAGACGCCGTTTCTGGATCTTTACTTTTTTCCGGATACAACCCAGTTCCGGCAATTAATCAACAATGACCCGGCGGTGCGACCGACCAGTACGGCCGTACTCGGGGGCGGTAGCGCGGTGAATCTGCCATCAGATGCTACCGTTGATGATAAGAATCTAAGCAAAGCTGAGAAGTTCAGCCGGACGCTGAATACCAAATACCATGAGGGGCCGGTTACATTCTCTAAAGACCAGAAGATGGTCCTCTTCACCCGGAATAATACCAGTAAAGGAAAAGCCGGCAAAAGCTCCGACGGCGTAAAGAAGCTGAAGTTATACTCGGCTATCGATAAGAACGGTACCTGGACAGATGTTCAGGAGCTCCCCTTCAACAGCAACGAATACTCGGTAGGACACCCGGCGTTCTCCCCGGATAATTCAAAATTGTATTTTGTCTCGGATATGCCGGGCGGCTACGGCGGTACGGATATCTACGTGGCCGAATACGCTAATGGTCAATGGTCTACCCCCGTTAATATGGGTAAGGAAATCAATACAGAAGGCAATGAGATGTTTCCGTTTGTGGATGAAAACGGAAACCTGTATTTCTCGTCTGACGGCCATGAGGGCCTTGGCGGACTTGATGTGTTCTTTGCCGAATTAAAAGATGGGATTGCTTACAAAGGGGTTGAAAACGCAGGGGCTCCCATTAACTCAGAAAAAGATGATTTCGGGATCATAACCGACAAAAATCGGTCGTCGGGTTACGTGAGCAGCAACCGGAAGCGGGGAGTCAGCGATGATGATATTTTCGCTTTCCGGAAAATATGCCGGCAACTTAATATTCTGGTATACGATGCCAAAAGCGGCACTCCGCTCGAAGGTGCCGATGTCCGGGTAATGCGCGGAGACGTTAGTCAGGTCCTGCAGATAACGGGTCAGGATGGTAAGGCCGATCTGTGTCTGGAAACCAGTGCCGATTATGAATTTAAGGCGGCCAAAGAAGGCTTTCAGACCAATAGTGTTAAGTTTTCGACCCTGACGCAATCCAAACAACCGGTTATGACCGTGTCGATATACCTCCAGCGCACTGAAGGCACGCTGATGAAAGGGGTGGTAAAAGCTGAGGTCGATCAGACGCCGGCCTCCGGGGTAAAGGTGACTTTCCGCAACGAAAAAGATAAGTCGGAGCAGACTGT
Source organism: Nibrella saemangeumensis (assembly GCF_039541915.1). Lineage (NCBI taxonomy): Bacteria > Pseudomonadati > Bacteroidota > Cytophagia > Cytophagales > Spirosomataceae > Nibrella > Nibrella saemangeumensis. The sequence goes on along the minus strand of NZ_BAABHD010000026.1, from coordinate 25,940 downwards.
AGTGACCGGTCCCGATGGCGGCTATGAGTTCAACATGAAACCGGGAGCTCCGTACACCATTACCGCCGAAAAAGACCGCTACGCAACCAAGCGGGCTAAGTACGAAAAACTAAAGCCTGGCCGTAGTCCGAAAGTGGTATCCGACTCGCTGGGCTTATACGGTGAAGGTGATGTTTTCCAGTTGAAAAACATTTATTACGACCTGAACAAGTTCTTTATCCGTCCGGATGCGGCTAAGGAACTGGATCGGGTAGTGGCTATTTTAAAAGAATACCCGGAGATGAAAATTGAGCTTCGGGCTCATACCGATGCCCGTTCCAACGATACCTACAACCTGCGCCTGTCGGAGAGCCGGGCCAGGGCGGCTATGGATTATCTGGTAGCCAGAGGAGTCAACCCAAGCCGGCTGCTAGCGAAAGGCTACGGTGAGGCCGAAGTAGTGAACGGCTGCACTGACGGCGTGGAGTGTAGCGAGCCCGAACACCAGCAGAACCGCCGGACCGAATTTAAGATCGTGTCGGTGCAGTAAGCATCAGCGCTAGTGTTACAGGAAGGCCCTCTCCGGATTCGGGAAGGGCCTTCCTGTTTTCAGATTACGGCTCCGCCGTCGGCGTAAAACAGGCTGCCGGTGCAGTAAGAGGATGCATCGGAGGCCAGGAATAAAGCAAGCGGGCTGATTTCATCGGTGGTGCCCATGCGGGCAATGGGCAGTCGCCTGGTAAAGTGAGCCAGAATTTTATCATCCCGCCACAGGGCTTCGCTGAATTTAGTTTTGATCAGGCCCGGACAAATGGCGTTGACCCGTATCCCATCAGCGCCCCATTCTTTCGCCAGCACTTTGGTGAGCATATTCATGGCCATTTTGCTGACACTGTAGATACCCAGACCGGGGTCTGGGGTGTGCCCGGCAATGCTGCTCATCATGATGACACTGCCGCCCCCTCGGGCTTTCATGTATGGGTATACCATCTTACTGAGTTCAAACGGAGCCTTTACGTTTACCTGCATGATCTTGTCAAAAGCGCCTTCGTCGCAGTCGAGGGAGGGGCCAAAGACCGGATTGGTCGCTGCGTTATTGACCAGTATATCGATACCGCCGTACAAGTCGGCCGTCTTCTCGACCAACTGCCGGAGTTGATCCATATTTCCGGCATGGGCCGCAATGCCGGTTGCTTCTCCGCCCTGCCGCTTGATATCATTGGCCAGTTGGTCCAGCGGTTCCTGCTTGCGGCTGCTAACCACGACCTTAGCCCCGAATTGGGCATAAACCCTGGCTATGTCTTCGCCAATCCCTTTGCTGGCCCCGGTAATGATGGCTACTTTTCCGTCCAGATTAAAAAACTGTTTTTCCAGTGAATCGGTAGGTCGTGTTTCCATGCTGGTTTAGTTTGTCAGACTCATTTGGGTCGGCAAACTATGGCTTTTGGCAGGTATTTCAAACTATCTGCCTAAGAACTCTCATCAGCCCAGGCGGGCATATACCTGAAATTTATCTATTTTCGTTGCCAGATACAGACATTCCAGGCGAACCTCAGCGGCCTGGATTCCTATCCACCTAACCCTTATGCATCACGACACCCAAGATTTACCTCCTTTTGTCCGCTCCTGGTCGCAGTTATACGCTATTGTTATTGGTGGGCTGCTGCTGGAAATCATTCTATTTTACGGTTTAATGATCTGGTTTTCATGAGCGGCATCGATTGGCTGGTGCTTTTTGCCACGCTATTTGGCATTATTGCATACGGTATATACCGGAGCCGCGGCACCCGTAACATGGACGATTACCTGCTGGCCGGGCACTCGTTGCCCTGGTACCATGTGGGATTATCAGTGATGGCGACGCAGGCCAGCGCCATCACGTTTCTGTCGGCACCGGGGCAGGCCTTTACCGACGGTATGCGCTTTGTGCAGTTCTATTTCGGTCTGCCGCTGGCGATGGTTGTGCTCTCCATTACGTTTGTGCCCATCTTCCACCGGCTGAAGGTCTACACCGCCTATGAATACCTGGAGACCCGCTTCGATGCCCGCGTTCGCATCCTGACCGCCCTGTTGTTCCTGATTCAGCGGGGACTCTCTACGGGGCTGTCCATCTACGCACCGGCTATAATCCTGTCAACCATTTTAGGCTGGAATATCTATTGGACCAACCTGATCATGGGTGGCTTGGTGCTGATTTACACCGTCACCGGTGGGACCAAGGCTATTTCCTACACCCATATTCAGCAGATGATGATTGTAACAATCGCTATGGTCATTGCCGGCTGGATGACGGTTCACCTGATGCCGCAGGAGGTAGGCTTTACCGATGCCCTGCAGGTAGCCGGAAAAGCGGGTCGGCTCAATCTGATCGATCTGAAGTTCGATCCAGACAGTCGGTACAATGTCTGGTCGGGCCTGATCGGTGGCTTTTTTCTACAACTTTCATACTTCGGTACGGACCAGTCGCAGGTGGGCCGCTACCTGACCGGGCAATCGGTCGGCCAGAGCCGGTTGGGCCTGTTGATGAACGGCCTGCTAAAGGTGCCGATGCAATTCCTTATTCTGCTGGTTGGCGTCCTGGTTTTCTCATTCTATCAGTACCACGAGTCTCCGGTATTTTTTAACAAGCAGGAAACCGACGCGCTGAAACAAAGCCAGTACGCCGGTGAATACCAACTGCTGGAGATGAAACACCGGAATCTGGACGCCCAGCGCCAGCAAGCCGTAGTGGCTATTCAAGACGCCCTGGATACGGAAAACGACGGTAAACTGGTGCAGGCCCGGACAACGCTGCGGGAAGCCGATGCGGCCATTGGTGCCGTCAGAAAAGATGTAGTGGGGCTGATCCAGAAAAATAACCCAGCGGCCGATACCAGCGATGTGAACTATGTCTTTCTCCGGTTTGTGCTCGATTACCTCCCGCACGGGCTGATTGGGCTCCTCATTGCCGTCATCTTCAGTGCGTCGATGGGCTCCATTGCGGCTGCTTACAATTCACTGGCGTCAACCACGGTGGTCGATATTTACAAGCGCATTGTTCACCAGAAAGATGCCGACGCGCATTACTTATGGGTATCGAGGGTTGCAACGGTCATCTGGGGTATTTTCTGCATTCTGGTGGCGCAGTTTGCCAATCGGCTGGGCAGCATGATCGAGGCCGTGAATATCTTGGGGTCACTGTTCTACGGCGTTATTCTGGGCGTATTCCTGGTTGCATTTTACTTCAAAAGTATTGGCGCACGGGCTACTTTCTGGGCAGCTATTCTGTCCGAAGTGCTGGTGGTGTATTGTTACTGGCTTGAATTGACCGCTTTTCTCTGGCTGAACCTGATCGGCTGTGTGCTGGTGATCGGTATTGCCTGGCTGATTCAGAAAGTGTGGCCAACCCAACCAACGTCCATCCCAACAAAAAAGCCCGCCTGATCCGGGCTACCGTCTGGACACAGGTAGTCATTCTTTATCGGCTTCCGCTGATTAAAAGATAGGACCAGACGGTGAGGGTTTTACTCCCGGACTATCGGATCCGGCTGACCATCGGGGTCATTTCTGACAGTACCCCGCGTTGGAATCTTGTTGCCGCGAATCAGCAGGAGGCCGGCTACGTGCGGAGTTGCCATAGAGGTGCCGGAAAGCGTGGCGTACCGGCCGTCTTTGTAGGTCGACTGCACCCGCACCCCAAAGGCACAGACATCGACTTCCGGCCCGTAGTTGGAGAACGATGCGAAATTCTCATTCCGGTCCATTGCCGACACGGTAAAAACATTCGGGTGGTTGAAACGGGCGGGCGAGGCTTTGATCGCTTCGCCTTCGTTACCGGCGGCAATGGCAAATAAAATACCTTTATCCGCAGCCTGCTGAATCTGACGCTCCAGCGTAGCCGATGTTCCTTCTCCACCTAAGCTCATATTGACTACATCGCCGGCTTTGCCGTTGCGCACGACATGGCTAACCGCCGAGATAATGCCCGATACGCGCCCTTCGCCCACCTGGTCCAGCACCCGCAGCGAAACCAGCTTGGCGCCGGAAGCGATACCCAGGACGCCAACGTTATTATTGATGGCCCCGATGATGCCGGCTACGTGAGTACCGTGACCATTCTCGTCGTCGGCGGTTTTGCCGGTTATAAACGACTGGCTGCGTTCCTTATCTACATTCAGGTCGGGATGGTTCAGATCAATACCTGTGTCGATTACCCAAACCGTTTTGGTCAGTTGTGCCTTGTAATCGCCACGACCAAATCCGGTCAGTTGGATGTTCCAGGGAACAGCGGTGGGCGTTACCACATCCACGCAGCTACACATAGAAGCTACCCGGTCGGGTTCGACCATTTCGACGGACGGATCGTTCCGTAGCCGTTCACTTTCGGCCTGGCTCAGGTGAGCCACAAACGCAGTGCGTTCGCCCGAAAAAAGCACGTCTGCCTCCGTATCCGCTACCTTGTTTTTGGCCAGAAAATGCGTTACCAGGGAGCCAACGCGGGCATTGGGCGCGGAGGACAGCGCTTGTTCGGGTTTGTAGGTAACTATATAGGAACCGGCAATAACCTGACCGTTCCGGTCCGAAGCTTTGACCAGACAGTCACTTGCGGGCTCTACCACCCGGTCAGTTTCACAACTTAACAAGCCAGCCAGTAGTCCTGCCTTCAGGAGTGTGGCTGATGATGATCTCCAGCGCAATGTTTAATCTTTTTAGTCGCTGGATAATAACGAATTGTGGCTGGGAAAAGTGCGGAGAGCGGGAGAAGAGGTGGAGTTGACCGAAAAGCAGCAAAAAGTCGTTTGGAACGGCTATTTTTGCACAAACTATAAAATTGCTGTGGTGCCCGAAGGCCCGCAGGAACAGACTTATGGCCGAATACAACCACCGCAAAGTCGAACAGGACTGGCAGCGCTTCTGGGAGAAAAATCAAACATACAAAACGGAGGCTGACGCCAGTCGGCCCAAATATTATGTCCTGGATATGTTTCCGTACCCTTCGGGCGCGGGGCTGCACGTGGGACACCCGCTGGGTTACATTGCCTCCGATATATTCTCGCGCTATAAGCGACTGAAGGGCTTTAATGTGCTGCATCCCATGGGCTTCGATTCCTTTGGCCTGCCGGCCGAGCAGTACGCTATCCAAACGGGGCAGCATCCGGCTGTTACCACCGAGCGCAACATTACCCGGTATATCGAACAATTGAAGAACATCGGTTTCAGCTACGACTGGAGCCGCGAAGTTCGCACCTCGGACCCCGGCTTCTACAAGTGGACACAGTGGATCTTTATGGAGTTGTTCCGGAGCTGGTACAACAACGATACGGACCGTGACGGCGGACCGAAAGCCGAACCTATTGAAACCCTGATTGCCCAATTTGAGCAGAACGGTAATCAGTCGGTGAACGCTCCCTGCGACGAAGCTACCCCCATGTTTACCGCTGAGCAGTGGAAGGCAATGAGCGAACGGGAACAATACGAGATCACCCTGAAATACCGGCTTACCTACGTGGCCGATGCCGTGGTGAACTGGTGCCCGGCGCTGGGTACGGTCCTGGCCAACGATGAGGTGAAAGATGGTGTGTCGGAGCGTGGAGGCTATCCGGTAGAGCAGAAGAAAATGCGCCAGTGGATGATGCGCATCACCGCCTATGCCGACCGGCTGCTGCAGGGGCTGGACCAGATCGACTGGTCGGAATCGCTGAAAGAGCAGCAGCGCAACTGGATTGGCAAATCGGTAGGAGCGGAGGTGACGTTTCAGATTGAAAATAAGAAAGAGACGATCAAGGTCTACACCACCCGCGTTGATACCATTTACGGCGTAACGTTTATGGTGCTGGCACCGGAGCATGAGCTGGTACCGGATCTGACTACGCCGGAGCAGCGTGAAGCCGTGGAAGCCTACGTGAATGCGGCTAAGCTGCGGTCGGAGCGGGACCGGATGGCCGATGTAAAAACGGTGTCGGGTGTCTTTACCGGCAGCTATGTTATCAATCCGTTTAACGGCGAGAAGGTACCTATCTGGCTGGCCGATTACGTACTGGCCGGTTACGGTACCGGGGCCGTCATGGCCGTCCCGTCGGGTGACCAGCGCGACTGGACGTTTGCCACGTACTTCGGTTTACCCATCGTGCGGATTCTGGATGCGCAGAAAGATTTGGATACGCAGGCCGACGCGACCAAAGAAGGCCGCTATGTGAACTCCGGAATCATTAACGGTCTCACATTTCAGGAAGCGATTCCGGTACTGATTCAGTTTCTGGAAGAAAAAGAAATTGGTAAGGCCAAGACCAACTACCGCCTGCGCGATGCCGTTTTCAGCCGCCAGCGGTACTGGGGTGAGCCAGTTCCTGTCTATTACAAAGAAGGGTTACCCTATCTGATCGACGAAAGTGATCTGCCGCTGGAGTTACCGGCGGTTGATAAATACCTGCCGACCGAAACCGGTGAACCACCGCTGGGCCGGGCCGAAAACTGGACGTATACAGACGGGTACGAATACGAACTGAGCACTATGCCCGGCTGGGCCGGTTCAAGCTGGTACTGGTACCGCTACATGGACCCCCAAAATCAGCATGAATTTGCTTCTAAAGAGGCTGTTGATTACTGGCGTGATGTGGATTTGTACATTGGCGGCTCCGAACACGCAACGGGTCACCTGCTATACAGTCGGTTCTGGAACAAGTTTCTGAAGGACCGCGGCTATGTGCCCGAAGAGGAACCGTTCAAAAAACTGGTGAATCAGGGGATGATTCAGGGACGGTCTAACTTTGTGTACCGGGTAAAAGAATCGGTGGGCGAGGATAAGGCTCCGGTGTTTGTATCGGCCGGTTTGCTGGAGAGCGCCGACTGGCCTGATCTCGCAGTAACCGCGCTGCACGTCGACGTAAATATCGTCAACAACGATATTCTGGATATAGAAGCCTTCCGAAAATCACGACCTGATTTAACCGAAAGTCCGGATGGTATTCCGGCTGAGTTTATGCTGGAAGATGGCAAGTACCTCTGCGGAGCGGAGATTGAGAAAATGTCGAAGTCGAAGTACAACGTGGTGAACCCCGACGACATTGTGGAGCGTTACGGGGCCGATGTGCTGCGCCTGTATGAGATGTTTCTGGGACCGCTGGAACAGGCCAAGCCCTGGAACACCAACGGCATCGACGGTGTATACCGCTTCATTCGGAAGTTCTGGCGACTGTTCTACGAAGAAACGAGTACCGGCGAAAGTAATTGGATTGTCAGCGATGAAGCCCCGACCCCGGCCGAACTTAAGAGTCTGCACAAGACCATCAAAAAAACGCAGGAGGATATTGAAGCTATGTCGTTCAATACCACCGTGCCTGCTTTTATGGTCTGCGTGAATGAACTGACGAGTCTGAAATGTAATAAACGGGCCATTCTACAGGATCTGGTGGTGCTTCTGTCGCCGTTTGCTCCGCACATTACGGAAGAGTTGTGGGCGGCACTGGGCAATGAGCCGGGTACGGTTACCCAAACCAGCTTCCCGACATTTGAGGAGAAGTATCTGGTGGAAGACGCTTTCGAGTATCCCATTCAGATTAACGGTAAGGTTCGCACGACCATCTCCTTTGCCATTGATCGGGCTCCGACCGAAATTGAGAAGGAGGTATTGGCAAACGAAACCGTGCAGAAGTGGCTGGAGGGCAAATCACCCAAAAAGGTGGTAGTGGTGCCGAAGCGGATTGTGAATGTTGTTGTATGATTGATGGAACGCGGCCGGGCCGCGTTCTATTTCTCCTATGAAAAAACTCTTACTCTTTTTCCTTCTCGCTGCCACTGCCTGTGCACCAAAGACGCAAATCAAGGTGCCGGATGGCGGCTTTCAGGATTATTTTAAACCGCAGCCGGGGCAGGCTCTTATCAGTGCCCACCGGGGTGGAGGAGACTATAGGGGCTATCCCGAGAATAGCATCGAGTCCTTTGCTTACCTCGCTGAAAAGATTGGTACGCCGACACGACCGATCATTATCGAGTGTGATATTAATCTGACCCGGGACAGTGTGCTGATGATGATGCACGACGATAAGCTGGACCGTACCTCTACCGGCACCGGCCGAATTTCAGACGTGACGTGGGATTACTGCAAAACGCTGCGGCTGGAAGATAACCAGGGTAATCTGACCCGGTACAAAATACCAACACTGGAACAGGTGTTGCGGTGGGGGAAAGGCCGGGTGTTGTATACCCTCGATGTAAAGCGGAGTGTGCCCTTCGATAAGGTTGTAGCTATGATTCACCGAACCAACGCTGCCGACTATGCGGCCGTGATCACTTACAACGCCATCGATGCAGCCAAAGTCTACCGGCTGGACCCCAGTCTAATGATTTCGGTGAACGTTCGTAACCGCGCCGACTATGAGCGGCTGCGCGAACTGGGTGTTTCCGACCGGAATATGATTGCCTTTATCGGCACCCGCGAAGCCGATCCTGAACTATACCGTTTTCTGCATGACAAAGGCATTGCCTGTATTCTGGGTACCCTCGGTAACCTCGACAAGCAGGCCGTGGCGAAAGGCGATTATGTATACAGGGAATTCGTCAGGAACGGTGCCGACATTTTATCAACCGACCGGCCGCTGGAAGTCCTGAAAGCAGTAGAACTTTAAAACAAGCCCTGCTCTAAAGTCAAGAGCAGGGCTTGTCTTTTGGATATAAAAGTTTACAGACAACCATACGTTTGACTGATTCGCCGGCCGGCACCTACATCCTGAGAGATACTTAAACTTGTATCGGTAAAGGATACTTCGTACGTTAGACTTACACCTTGTACAGAAAGGAGCGAACGGGTTACGGTGAGAGTACATCCTTCCAACGTCCAACGTCCCTCATAAGCCGAGCTTTGATTAGAACAGCTGGATGCAGGTCCCTGTCGATACGTGCCATCAGGTCTGAAGAGTAATCGGGTGTGACATGGATTGGTCAGGTCTTCGGGAAATCCTGAGACTGGATTGACGGTGATTACCCAACCCTGCGCACATCGAGTGAGTTTCTCTGCGGTGCAGGACAAAGCGGCTAGGGTAGTCAACGTAATACTGACTATTCGGTGGAGGAGTGTTTTCATTTAGATTAACATTAAGGTGAAGGTGGAAGAAGGAGTAAAGGTGTCGGAAAACTAATACTAAGCCATTATTAATACAAGGAGCAATTGCTTGACCTTCTAATGGGTAGATAGCAAGACGCGGTTACAACAAACATTAGACTGATAAAGAGATCACAGTTTTTCTTACCTCTAACGATACAAGCTATACGCCAGATAGAAGCCGTCTCAACTCCGCAGGTAAGTAGAAGTTTGGCATTTTTTATGATAGAGAGTTTAGCGCGGGTAAACGAGATAAACTATGCTCCTTTAGGCTGGAAGCTGTCATTTTAATGAGATATTAATCATGTATAGCTGCCTGTCACTTAATGGTGTATAAATGAGGTAAAATTTATATAATTCAACCACTTAGAGGTTTTTCTTTGAGCATGTATTAAAACAGACCTAAAATATTGAATAAGATTTAGCTCCACACAATTAGATACTGATTATATCCTCCCTCACTGGTATGCTTCTTGCAAGAAAACAGGCTCGGAGTATAACCATCCCGGGAGCCGATGAAAAAATTATACGTCTCAGAAAAATTTTGGGCTAATCTAAAATCCTATAGGAGTGTAGGAAGGGGCGTTTTTACCGCCTTACTTTTACTTCTATCTCTTTTAAAAGCTTTTGCCCAAGTTAACAACCCTGTCGTAATCGCCAACTTTGGTCAGGAGGGTGATGTAAATGCAAACCAGCGAATCAACGGTACCTTTAATGCCGCCGGCACTGACGACTGGTTTTATCGGAGCATTTACCCAGGAACCGGCCGTGGGGTTATTGACACCACCGGAACGGCTGCCTTGCGGGCGTTTTATCAGAACACAGCCAACAACCGGAACATCACGTTTACCAAACGGATGTCTACTCCTATATATACGGTAGTTAATAACCGGCTCTGGCTGGATGGCCTTTATATACGGGATAATAACAAAACAGACTCCAGTGCCTTTTTAACAAGTAACAAAAATGGTAGTAACCCGGCAGTCGACTGGACGGCTGGGGTTTCGCAGGTAACACCTAAAAATGACATCATTGATGCGTACGTTCACGCTCGACGGGATGGGTCAACGGTTACTTCCCCGTTGTGGCTCCTCGGTGGCGTTACTGTCGATAACGTGACAGGTTCCCGTTACTTTGACTTCGAGTTGTACCAGAGCGCTATCACCCGGGTTGGAAGTAGATTCACTAACGTAGGCCCTCAGGAGGGGCATACTCAATGGACGTTTAACTCAAACGGTACTCTTGCTTCATCGGGTGATTTAATTGTCGCTGTTGAATTTGATAACACAGGTATTCTTGCTTTCGAAGTTCGGATCTGGGTAGCCCGATCGCTTGTCGCCAGTGGTTTTCAACCCGCTAACTTTAGTTTTAGCGGCCCCGTTGAAGGTGGAAGTGTTAACTCCACCTTCGGCTATGTTAGTATTGTTCCGAGAACCTCCGGAACAGCTTTTTTTTCAGGTGCTGTAAACCCGGTTGCCACGGAGGCCGCCCCGTGGGGGTATTTCGGACAAAATGCGGTATTTACAGATCAGTATCTGCCAACGCAGTTACTCGAATTTTCTCTCAACCTGAGTGCCTTGGGTATTGATCCAGCTACCTCAACTGCGGCCGGTGTTGATCCCTGTGCGCCGGCCTTCCGGAAGTTTTTTGCAAAGACCCGGGCTTCCGGTTCATTCACATCCTCACTCATCGACTTTGTAGGCCCTGCTGACTTCATCGGTTTCCCCGCTGTTGGTACAGACTTTGGCCCGCCAACTTTGGCTCTTTGCGCCAATCAGTTTCCGTACGTGTTAACGGCTCAAACCATAGAAAATGCGGAGAGTGAGATCATCCTATATAATACATTTTCAACCGACGGTGGGATCATAACGGGAACACAGGGTAACCAGATAACAGTGGCTTCTCCCGGAACCTATATTACCCAGGGGCGAATCTACCCCGGTTGTGCTACTGTTTTAGCGACGGATACAATTAGACTTACCTCCATACCGATACCAACGGTTAATGCCGTTGCCAGTCAATCGGTGTGCAATGGTTCACCTACGGCAGCTGTCACCTTTACGGGTTCTCAGGTTGGTACTACGTATAATTGGACCAACTCCAATCCATCAATAGGGCTTGCGGCCAGTGGGTCGGGGAATATACCTTCCTTTACGGCCCTAAATACCGGAACGACTACTCAGAGGGCGACCATAACCGTTACCCCGGTACTTAATGGGTGTACCGGGACGCCTACCTCCTTTACCTATACGGTCTTCCCCAGCCCTACAGTCAGTTCCATCAATAATCAAACGGTTTGTGATGGGGCAACCGTAGGAGCCATAAATTTGAGTAGTCCGGTTGCCGGCGCTACCTTTAGCTATACCAGCTCGACCAACATTGGTTTTGGTACTACAGGTACAGGCAATATAGCGTCATTTGTAGCGTCTAATTCGACAACGGCGCCGATTACCACCACCGTGACGGTACGGGCTACGGCTAATGGTTGTCAGGGCCCGGCGCAAACTTTCACGATTACGGTAAATCCCGCCCCAACTGTAAACCCGGTAAGTAGCGTCTCCTACTGTGCCGGCACCGCAGCACCCGGATTTACTTTCGGGAGTCCAACGGCGGGAGCTACCTTTAGTTATACCAGCTCGGTCAACGTGGGATTTGCGACCAATGGTACGGGTAATATTCCTGCCTTTACGGCAACCAACACCGGTTCATCGCCTATCGTAGCCACGGTGTCTGTACGGGCAACCGCCAATGGCTGTCCGGGACCCATACAAACCTTCACGGTTACGGTCAACCCTATACCTACAGTCAGCACAGTAAACAATACCACTTACTGTGCCGGTGCGACCGTGTCGGGAATTCCCCTTAGTAGTCCAACGCCCGGAACTACCTTCAGTTATACCAGTACCACCAACATCGGCTTTGGTACAACGGGTTCCGGCGTAACTAGTATACCCGCCTTTACCGCGGCCAATACGGGTACTACCCCGGTCAGTACTACGGTAACGGTTCGGGCTACCGCCAACGGCTGTCTGGGGCCGGCTACCAGTTTTGTGCTGACGGTCAATCCCAGCCCGACGGTCAATGCGGTCAGCAGTGTTACCTATTGTAATGGAGCATCTGCAACGGGTATCACCTTCGGGAGTCCGACGGCAGGAGCTACTTTTAGTTATACTAGTTCGGTCAATGTAGGCTTTACCACCAATGGTACGGGCAATATACCGGCCTTTACCGCTACCAACACCGGCTCTACTCCCCTGGTATCTACCGTGACGGTGCAGGCTACGGCCAACGGTTGCCCCGGCCCCGTGCAGACCTTCACCATTACGGTAAACCCAACACCGACGGTTAGCAACATCAACAGTGTTACTTATTGTAATGGTGCATCAGCCCCGGCTATACCGTTTGCCAGTGCCACACCAGGGGCAGTGTTCAGCTATACCGCTACCAACAATGTCGGCTTTGCCACTACCGGCACCAATGTAACCAGTATTCCAGCCTTTACGGCCACCAATTCTGGGACGACTCCAGTAACCACCACGGTGACGGTGCGGGCAACCGCTAACGGCTGTCAGGGGCCAGCCTCTACCTTTACGGTAACGGTGAATCCTTCTCCCACAGTCAATGCCGTCAGCAGTGTTACTTACTGTAGCGGACAGGCAACTCCGGGCTTCACCTTCGGCAGCCCGACTGTCGGCGCTACCTATAGCTACACCAGTTCGGTTGATATTGGTTTTGGAAGCGCTGGTACCGGAAACATTCCCGCTTTTACCGCCGATAACACAGGGTCGACACCGCTGATAGTAACGGTATCGGTGCAGGCGATTGCGAACGGCTGCGCCGGGCCGGTGCAGACCTTCAATATCACGGTAAACCCTAGTCCAACTATCAACCCGGTTACGAGTGCTACCTATTGCAATGGGACCACCATTCCGGCAATTAACTTTGTCAGCGCGGTTACCGGAGCTACCTTTAGTTATACCAGCAGTATAAATGTAGGCTTTGGCACGACCGGTACGGGCAGTATACCCGCCTTTACCGCCACCAACAATACGGCGACACCAATTACCACAACCATAACGGTGCGGGCCTCTGCCAATGGTTGTCAGGGACCGGCGCAGACGTTTACACTAACGATTAGCCCTTCGCCTACAGTCAACGCTGTCAGTAACATAACGGTTTGTAACGGTCAGTCAGCATCGGCCATCAACTTCAGCAGCCCGACGGCCGGAGCCACCTTTACGTACAGCAGCACCACCGATATCGGTTTTGGCACCGCTGGTGTGGGTAATATTGGGTCGTTTATTGCGGTCAATAATACATCGGCACCTATTACAACGACGGTGACGGTAACCGCCAGCGCCAACGGATGCAGCGGCCCGTCGCAATCGTTTGTAATCACAGTAAATCCGAGCCCAACGGTTAATGCCGTAAGTGGTGCCGTGTACTGCGCTGGTGAAACGGGAGCGGCCATCAACTTCAGCAGCCCGACGGCTGGCGCTACCTTTAGTTATACCAGTAGCACAAACGTAGGCTTTGGCACAACGGGTAGCGGGAACATTGGTGCCTTTACGGCGATCAATAATACATCAGCTCCGATCACGGCCACCGTTACTGTAGCGGCCACTGCCAATGGTTGTCAGGGATCAACCTTGACGTTCACGGTAACTGTTAATCCCCGCCCAACTGTCAATACCGTTAATAATATAGTGGTGTGTGCCGGACAAACGGTACCGGCCATCAACTTTGGTAGCCCAACCGCAGGCACTACCTTCAGTTACACCGCAACCAATAATGTAGGATTTGGCACGACGGGTATCGGAGGTATAGAATCGTTCACGGCGGTGAACAACGGATCTACGCCGATTACAACGACAGTAACGGTAATAGCCACTGCCAATGGTTGTCAGGGTCCGGCGCAGACCTTTACCATTACGGTAAATCCTGGGCCGACGGTTAATGCCGTGAGCAACGTAATCGTGTGTAACGGAGCCCAGGCTGGACCGATTAATTTCAGCAGTTCGACACCCGGCGCTACCTATATATATACGGTATCCAGCAACGTAGGTTTTGGGACGGCGGGTACTGGTAATATCAATCAGTTTACAGCGGTCAATACAACATCGGATCCGGTAACGGCCACAGTAACTGTACAAGCATCGGCTAACGGCTGTCTCGGTCCGGAACGGACGTTCACCATTACGGTAAACCCTACACCAATTGTCAATACGATTCTGAGCCAGACCGTCTGTAGTGGATCACCCGTATCGGCGATTCCGTTCAGCAGCGAAACCGCCGGAACTTCGTTCAGCTATACGGCGAGCAATAACATTGGTTTTGCTATCAGCGGCAACAACGTAACCGGCCTTCCTGCATTCACGGCTACCAATAACACATCGTCGCCGATCACCACAACAGTGACGGTGACAGGCTCAGCCAACGGTTGCCCTGGTCCGGCGCGTACGTTTGTGATTACGGTGAATCCAAGCCCGGCGGTAGAGAATGCAACGGTTAACCCGATCAGCAGCTATACCTATTGTAATGGAGCACCGGCTACCGCTATCAACTTTACCAGTTCGACGGGTGGTACGACCTTCAACTATGCCAGCTCCATTGATGTTGGGTTCGGCACGGCCGGCACCGGCAATATTGCGCCTTATACCGCAGCGAATACGACCACTGATCCGGTAACGGCAACAGTAACTGTCCAGGCGGTAGCCAATGGATGTGCTGGTCCAACCCGTACATTCAACGTGACCGTGAATCCGACACCGACCGTAAATGTCGTGGTAAGCCAGACGGTATGTAACGGCGAAACAGTACCGGCTATACCGCTGACCAGTCCGACAGCCGGAGCCACCCTGAACTATACGTCGACTGCCAATATCGGCTTTGGTACATCTGGTACTGGTAACATTGGGGCATTTACAGCTATCAATAATACAGCTAATCCAATAACGGCTACTGTTACGGTGATAGCTTCTATTGATGGCTGCCAAGGACCAGCCCAGACCTTTACCCTTACGGTAAACCCAAGCCCGGTCATCAGCCCCGTCAGCAACATTACCGTTTGTAATGGTGCACCAGTCGCTGGTATCAACCTGACTAGTGCCACTCCGGGTACAATTATTAACTATACCAGTTCGTCAAACGTAGGCTTTGGCACGACCGGTACAGGGAGTATAGGTGCTTTCACCGCGCTGAACAACACAACGGCTCCCATAACGGCAACAATTACGGCCTCGGCTCAGGCCAGCGACTGCCAGGGGGCCGCACAAACGTTCACCGTTACAGTTATTCCGACTGCAACGGTGAATCAAATTACGGATGTAGCGGTTTGTGCCGGAGCTACTGCTTCACCAATCGTCTTTACCAGCCCGGTTGCCGGCGCTACCTTTAGCTATACCAGTTCGACAAACGTAGGCTTTGGCACAACTGGAACGGGTAATATTGCTGCCTTTACGGCTCTTAACGCTGGTTCAACACCGGTGACAACTACGGTAACTGTGATTGCTACTGTAAATGGCTGCCAGGGACCGGCCGAAACGTTTACCATCACAGTGAATCCAAGTCCGGCGGTGAATCCGGTTGGTAACCTGATTGTATGTAATGGGGCAACGGCTGCGGGTATTAACTTTACCAGTCCTACGGCCGGTGCTACCTTTAGCTACACCAGCACTACCAATGTTGGCTTCGGGACATCAGGCATCGGAGACATTGCTTCATTTGTCGCCGTTAATAATGGCACTACCCCAGTCACTACTACGATAACCGTTGTGGCTATTGCCAATGGTTGTGCGGGACCGGCGCAGACGTTTACCATTACGGTTAATCCGAGCCCGGTAGTTAATCCGATTAACAGCCTGACGTTGTGTAACGGAGTGACGAACCCGGCTATTGCCTTCAACAGTTTGACACCCGGCGCTACGTTTGCCTTCACAAGCAGCAGTAATGTAGGATTTGGCTTATCAGGCACGACCGGCATCCCATCTTTTACAGCCGTAAATACCAGTACATCTCCAGTAACAACGACGGTAACCGTTACGGCGACGGCCAACGGTTGTCCAGGTCCGGCTGAGGTGTTCACCATTACTGTGGAACCCAGCCCGACGGTCAATACGGTACCCAATAGCATAGTTTGTAATGGCGCACCTGTATCGACTATTGTTTTTGGCAGCCCGGTAGCTGGCGCTACGTACCAGTATACGAGTTCAGTTGACATTGGCTTCGGTACGACGGGCGTTGGTAATATTCCAGCCTTCACCGCTGATAATTCAGGTGCTACCCCGCTGGTGGCTACTATTACAGTAACCGCCACGTCTCAGGGTTGTGCGGGATCGGCTCAGTCCTTCAGCATTACCGTAAATCCAGGCCCGGTTGTAAACGCAGTTAATAACTTCACCTACTGCAACGGCGCTACTACGCTGCCGATCGCCTTTAGCAGCCCGACCCCGGGTGCTACATTTGCTTTTACCAGCAGCAGTAATGTGGGTTTTGGCCTGAGCGGTACAGGAGATCTGGCTTCGTTTGTTGCCGTCAACAACACGGCGGCACCGATTACTACAACGGTTACTGTCATTGCCACGGCCAACGGTTGCCAGGGACCTCCTCAGACCTTTACCTTTACCATAGAGCCGAGCCCAACGGTCAATGATGTTGCCGACATTGTGGTATGTAGCGGGACTACAGTACCCGCTATACCATTTAGCAGTCCGACGGCTGGTGCAACCATCCGGTACACCAGCAGCAATAACGTTGGCTTTGGCGTTGTCGGAACGGGTAGTATCCCTTCATTTGTTGCGACTAATAATTCATCGGCTCCAGTTACCACAACGGTAACTGTGGTTGCCTCGACAGGTGGATGTGATGGACCGGCGCAGACGTTTGTCATCACTATCAACCCCAGTCCGCAGGTTGCACAGGTTCCGAATTTCGTGGTGTGTAATGGTGCTACAGCTCCTGCCATTACCTTCAGCAGCCCGACGGCCGGTGCCACATTCAGCTATACAGTGTCGGGTAACGTCGGTTTCGGAACCAGCGGCACAGGTGATATTGGTGCTTATACAGCAGTCAATAATACCTCTGCACCGATTACGGTAACGCTTACGGTTGAAGCAACGGCCAATGGCTGCCCTGGTCCAGCGCAAACCTCTACAATAACGATTAATCCCAGTCCGACTATTGCTCCTGTTACCAGCCTGACGTACTGCGAGAATGCGGTCGCGCTGAGTATTCCGTTCACCAGCTCGACGCCCGGCGCGGTTATTAATTATACCAGCTCGGTTGATGTTGGATTTGGAACCAGTGGTACCGGTAATATTCCCGGCTTTATCGCCAGCAACGAAGGAACTTCTCCTTTGACAGCTACGATAACTGTGCAGGCCACGACCAACGGTTGCCAAGGCCCGGCGCAAACGTTTACGATAACGGTTAATCCGCAACCGACAGTTAATCCTCTGGAAAATTTTGTAGTCTGTAATGGGCAAACAGTACCGGCTATTCCATTTAATAGTGCTACCGTTGGCGCAACGTTCAGCTACACGGCATCTGGGAATGTGGGTTTTGCCACAACTGGAACCGGTGCGATACCAACATTTGTCGCATCGAATACCACAACCGCACCAATTACCATAACATTAGCCGTGCAGGCCACGGCCAATGGCTGTCCTGGTCCGGTCGAGGTATCGACTATCACTGTTAATCCAACACCTACGGTTAATCCGGTCAGCAACCTGACGATCTGCAACGGGCAAAATAGTGCACCAATTGCTTTTGCCAGCCCCGTTGCCGGAGCAACATTCAGTTATACTAGTTCAACAAACATTGGCTTTACTGAAATTGGAACTGGAGGTATTCCGTCCTTCAGAGCTACGAATGCCACAAGTTTGCCACTGACAACTACCGTTACGGTAACCGCAACCGGTAGTGGAGGATGTGCTGGCCCAGAGCAGACGTTTACGATTACAGTTCTGTCTAATTCATTGATTGCGTCAGCAGATGTGTCGTCTACCAACTTCAACACCGCCACCACCGTAAATATTCTGGCAAATGATATTGATAATTGCGGTAGTCAACCAGCCACAACCTCTACCGTGTTAATATCGCTGATTGGTCAGCCGTCAGATGGAGCTGGTACCGTAGTGCTCAATCCGAATGGAACAATCACGTTTACGCCAACGACGGGTTTTGCGGGAGGAACCGTATTCAGCTACCGCATATGTGACGTCAACAATCCTACAGTTTGTGATACGGCCTTTATCAATATTAACGTCGGTTCTTCGGCTCCTCTGGCTACGGAGGATCAGGCAACTACCGCGTTTAATCAGAGTGTTCAGATAGGCATTTTTAGTAATGACGTTGACCGTAGTCAGAATGGGGCTAATACCACCAACGTTACGTTCCCAACCATTACCCAACAGCCGAAAAATGGTACCGCATCAATAACGGTACAGAACGATCTGGTGATCCTGACGTACACACCAAACGCTGGTTTTGCCGGTGGTGATACACTGATTTATCGGATTTGCGATGTGGTTAACACTAATCTGTGCGATACAGCTCGCGTAACCATAACGGTTGGAAGTATTGCGCCAACTGCCATAGACGACAATGCCACCACGCCATTCAACCAACAGCTATTTATTTCCGTACTGGATAACGACGTGAACCGTAGGGGAGAGATAGCTAATCTTGCTACCGTTACGTTGCCCGTTATTGTTCGGCAACCGGCTAATGGTACCGCAACGGTAAATAGCAGTGGTAATATCCTATATATACCAGAGACAGGATTTGCGGGTTTGGATACATTATTGTACCGAATCTGTGACATAACCAATCAGGCACTTTGCGATACAGCACGGGTAATAATATCGGTAACTTCGTCGGCTCCGATAGCAACTGCCGATCAGGCATCTACACCGTTTAATCAGAACGTAACAGTACAGGTGCTAAGCAATGACCTGAACCGGTCAGGACAGCAAGCTAATCTAACCAATGTTTCTGCACCGGTCATTGTCAGCCAGCCAAGAAACGGAACTGCCGTTATTAACCCAGATGGGTCAGTAACCTACAATCCGAACGATACCTTTGCCGGTAGCGATACGTTAACCTACCGAATCTGTGATGTAACTGATCCGACTTTCTGTGATACGGCCATTGTCGTATTTAATGTACAATCGGCACCGCCCGTAGCCAACCGGGATAATGTTACAACGGCGTTTAACCAGCCGGTAACCGTACCGGTGCTGACGAACGATAGGGATAAGGCTAACCAACCAGCCAGCCTGACTAATGTGACAGCTCCATTTATCAGCAGTCAGCCCAGCAATGGTACGGCCGTAGTGAACAGCACCGGTAGTATCACCTACACACCCAATGCAGGCTTTGCCGGTAGTGACAGTTTGATTTACCGCATCTGCGATGTGGTCAATACCAGCCTATGTGATACAGCACTGGTTGTATTTAATGTAGGCTCGGTGGCTCCGACAGCTAACCGTGATAATTATACGACCGCCTTCAACATGGCGGTTCAGATCCCGGTGCTGCTAAACGACGTCAACCGGGCAGGTCAACCGGCTAACACAACTAATGTGACAGTCCCGGTTATGAGCACACAACCTACCAACGGTAGTGTAGTAGTAAATGCTGATGGCAGCATCACCTACACACCGAATACAGGCTTTGCCGGTGCTGACAGCTTTATCTACCGCATCTGTGATGTAGCCAACACGGCCCTGTGTGACACGGCCCTGGTGGTAGTCAATGTAGGCTCACAGGCTCCCCGGGCCAATGCCGATGTTGCAACGGTAGTGTTCAACCAGCCCACCACGGTCAATGTGCTAGCCAATGATGCCGACCGCACGGGCAACATACCGGCCTCACTGACCAGCGTGACTGCCCCGCTGATTCTGGATCAGCCTGACAACGGCACAGCCGTGGTGAATGCTAATGGAAGCATCACCTTCACGCCGACTGCTGGTTTTGCCGGTACCACCACGCTGGTGTATCAGATCTGTGACCGCATCAACACCAGTCTGTGTGATACGGCCAGAGTGACCTTCAACGTAGGCAGTGCCCCGCCGGTAGCCAATCCTGACAGCTACACGCTGGGCTTCAACCAGACGCTGGCCCTGACGGTGCTGACCAACGACACGGATCGTACGGGTGCACCCGCTTCACTGACGAGTGTGACCCTGCACACTATCATTAGTCAGCCCACAGGGGGCGTGCTGACGGTGAACGCTGACGGCACCATCACCTACAATGCTAACAACACTTTCACGGGCACTGACCAGTTTGTATATAGCATCTGTGATGTGGTCAATACGGCTCTTTGTGATACGGCTCTGGTGCGAATCAACGTGGGCAATGCCCCGGCCCCGAGCGCCCAGCAGGATGTTGTGACGGGTGTGCTGGGCCAGCCCGTCACAGTAGCAGTACTGAATAATGACCTGGCTGGTAACGGCCAGCCCGCCAGCCTGACCAACGTGACAGCTCCAGTGCTGGTGAGTGGACCAGATAACGGTACAGCTGTCATCAACCCGGATGGTACCCTTACGTTTACACCGGCCGTAGGTTTTGCGGGCTCTGACACCTTAGTCTACCGCATCTGCTCGGTTATTAGCCCGAGCGTGTGTGACACGGCCAGGGTGATCATCAACGTACCATCGGCACCACCAACGGCTAATCGTGACAACGCCACTACAGCCTTCCAGCAGTCGGTGACGGTGCCTATTTTGAACAACGACACCGACCGCGCCGGAAGACCAGCAAGTCTGTCGACGGTAACCCTACCCATTATTGTAGAGGGACCAGATAATGGTACAGCCGTGGTCAACAGCACAGGATCAATTACTTATACACCAAAAGCAGGTTTTGCCGGCAATGATACGCTGTTCTACCGCATTTGCGATGTAGTCAACACCCTCTTGTGTGACTCGGCCTTGGTGGTCTTCAACGTAGGCAGTGTGGCACCAGTAGCCAACCGGGATAATTACACGACTACCTTCAATGCACCTGTTCAGATTCCAGTGCTGTTGAATGACCAGGCTAGAGGGGGGCTGCCCGCCAGCCTGACCAATGTAACGGCACCCGTTATTGTGGATCAGCCCAATAGCGGTAGTCTGACCATTAATGCGAATGGCACTATTACATATACCCCCAACACAGGTTTTGCGGGTGCCGACCAGTTCATCTACCGCATCTGTGATGTAGGCACCACCAGCTTGTGTGATACGGCTCTGGTGGTAGTAAACGTAGGGTCGCAGGCACCACGGGCTAATCAGGATGTGGTTACCACTGCCTTCAACACCACCCTGAGCATCAATGTGCTTCAAAATGATGCCGACCGGACGGGCAACATACCGGCTAGCCTAAGCAGTGTAACGGCTCCTCAGATCCTGGATCAGCCCACCAACGGTACAGCGGTGGTAGCGGCTAACGGCACCATCAGCTTTACACCCAATCAGGGCTTTGCCGGCTCTGACACATTGGTTTACCAGATCTGTGATCGCATCAACACCAGCTTGTGTGACACCGCTCGGGTAATCATCAACGTAGGCAGTGCTCCGGCCGTGGCTAATGCGGATAGCTTCACGCTGGGCTTCAACCAAACGTTGGCGCTGAATGTGCTGGCCAATGATGCAGATCGTAATGGTGCTCCAGCTGATCTGACTAATGTGACTCTACCGACGATCATCAGCCCGCCAACAGGTGGCACGGTAATAGTGAATGCAGACGGCACGATTACCTACAACGCCAACAACACCTTCACCGGAACTGATCAGTTCGTCTACCGCATCTGTGATGTAGTCAACACCAGCCTGTGTGACACAGCTGTGGTCCGGATCAATGTGGGCAATGCTCCGGCACCATTGGCGCAGCAGGATGTAGTCACGGGTGTGCTGGGTCAACCAGTGACTGTGGCTCTGCTGGGCAATGATCAGGCTGGCAACGGACAGCCCGCTAGCCTCACCAACGTTACGGCTCCAGTGCTGGTGAGTGGACCAGACAATGGTACGGCAGTCATCAATCCAGATGGTACTCTGACGTTTACACCAGCCGTAGGTTTTGCGGGCTCTGATACCTTAGTCTACCGCATCTGCTCGGTTATCAGTCCAAGTGTGTGTGATACGGCTAGGGTAATCATCAATGTACCGTCGGCACCGCCGGTGGCGAATCGCGATGATGCCACTACTGCCTTCCGGCAGCCGGTGACTCTTATCGTACTAGGTAACGACACCGACCGGGCCGGCAGACCAGCCAGTTTAAGTACGGTGACGCTGCCCATCATTGTGGAGGGTCCGGATAACGGCACGGCCGTAGTGAACTCTACGGGTACTATCACGTATACACCGGATGCCAACTTCGCCGGCAGTGACACGTTGTTCTATCGCATCTGTGATCTGGTTAACACCAGCTTGTGTGACTCTGCTCTGCTGGTGATCAACGTGGGTACGGTGGTACCGGAGGCTAACCGGGATAACTACGTGACCGCGCTCAACACGGCCGTGCAGATCCCGGTCCTGCTCAATGATGAAGCCAGAGGAGGTCTGCCCGCCAGCCTGACCAATGTCACCGCGCCGGTGATTGTGGATCAGCCTGACAGCGGTAGTTTGACCCTCAACGCGGATGGCTCCATCACCTACACGCCCAGCAGCGGCTTTGCCGGTCAGGACAGCTTCATCTACCGCATCTGTGATGTGGTCAACACGGCCCTGTGTGACACGGCCCTGGTGGTAGTCAACGTAGGCAGTGCCGCACCAGTGGCCAACCCGGATCTGGCGAGCACATCGTTCAATACCACGCTGAGCATTGGGGTGCTGGCCAACGACCTGAACCGCAACGGGGCACCGGCCAGTCTGGCTACGGTAACACTGCCCCAGATTCTGGATCAGCCCAACAACGGCACGGCGGTGGTAGCGGCTGATGGCTCTATCAGCTATACCCCAACTATGGGCTTTGCCGGATCAGACACGCTGGTGTATCAGCTGTGTGATGTGGTTAACACCGCTCTCTGCGACACCGCCCGGGTAGTTATCAACGTAGGCAGTGCCCGTCCAGTGGCCAATCCCGACAGTTACACGCTGGGCTTCAACCAGACACTGGCCCTGACGGTATTGGCCAACGATGCCGATCGCACGGGTGCACCGGCTTCGCTGAGCAGCGTGACACTGCCCACCATTATCAGTCAGCCCATAGGGGGCGTGGTGACGGTGAACGCCGACGGCAGCATTACCTACAACGCCAATGACACTTTCACGGGAGCTGATCAGTTTGTGTATAGCATCTGTGATGTGGTCAACACGGCTCTCTGTGATACCGCGCTGGTGCGAATCAACGTGGGTAATGCTCCGGCTCCGAGCGCCCAGCAGGATGTTGTGACGGGTGTGCTGGGCCAGCCCGTGACGGTGAGTCTGCTGAACAATGACCTGGCTGGTAACGGCCAGCCCGCTACGCTGACTAATGTGACGGCACCGACCATTGTCGATGCGCCCAACAACGGCACGGCGGTGATCAACCCCGATGGAACGCTAACGTTTACGCCGGCACCAGGCTTTGCCGGCAGTGACACGCTGGTCTACCGCATCTGCTCGGTGATCAGTCCGAATGTGTGTGACACCGCTCGGGTGATCATCAATGTGCCTTCCGCACCGCCGGTGGCTAACCGCGATGATGCCAACACGGCCTTTGCCCAGCCGGTGACCATCCCCGTGCTGATCAACGATGCCGCCCGGGGTGGACTGCCCGCCAGCCTGACCAATGTCACGGCTCCGCTGATTGTGGATCAGCCCAGCAACGGTACGGTGGTGGTCAACTCAACCGGTTCGATTACTTATACGCCGAACGCAGGCTTTGCCGGTAGCGATACGCTGATCTACCGCATCTGTGACCAGGTCAACACGCTCTTGTGCGATTCGGCCCTGGTGGTCATCAACGTAGGCACGGTGGTACCGGAGGCTAACCGCGATAACTATGTGACCGCCCTCAACACAGCCGTGCAGATCCCGGTGCTGCTCAATGATGAGGCTAGAAGCAATCAGCCTGCCAGCCTGACCAACGTCACCGCGCCGGTGATTGTGGATCAGCCTGACAGTGGCAGCCTGACCCTCAACGCGGATGGCTCCATCACCTACACGCCCAACAGTGGTTTTGCCGGGCAGGACAGCTTCGTCTACCGCATTTGTGATGTGGTCAACACCAGTCTGTGTGACACGGCCCTGGTGGTGGTCAACATAGGCAGCGCGGCTCCGACCGCCAATCCGGATCTGGTGACAGCCACTTTCAACACAACGGTAAGTATAGGCGTGTTAGGTAATGACCTCAACCGCAATAGTGCACCCGCTACGCTGGCCACGGTAACACTGCCCCAGATCCTGGATCAGCCTAACAACGGCACGGCAGTCGTAGCGGCTAATGGTTCTATCAGCTACACCCCGGCACCCGGCTTTGCCGGTAGAGATACACTGGTCTACCAGCTTTGTGATGTGGTCAACACCAGCCTGTGCGACACGGCCCGGGTGATCATCAACGTGGGCAGCCAGGCACCGCTGGCCAATGCGGATCAGTATACGTTGGGCTTCAACCAGACGCAGACGCTGACGGTGCTGACCAATGATGCCGATCGCAATGGGGCCCCGGCTTCTTTAACGAACGTTACGGTTCCCACCATCATCAGCCAGCCCATAGGGGGCGTGGTGACGGTGAACGCCGACGGCAGCATTACCTACAACGCCAATGACACTTTCACGGGCAACGATCAGTTTGTGTATAGCATCTGTGATGTGGTCAACACGGCTCTGTGTGATACGGCGCTGGTGCGAATCAACGTGGGTAATGCCCCGGCTCCGCAGCCGGTGGCGGATCAGGTAACGGGCGTATTTGGCCAGCCAGTAACGGTCAGTGTATTGACTAACGACTTAGGCGGCAACGGCCAGCCTGCTTCGCTGACCAATGTGACGGCCCCGACCATTGTGGATCAGCCCAACAACGGCACAGCGGTAGTGAACGCTGATGGCACGATTACTTTCACGCCGGCACCTGGTTTTGCGNACAGGTGATTTTCACGGTACCGTCAGTACCGCCGGTGGCTAACCGTGACGATGCTAGCACGGCTTTTGCGCAGGAGGTGACCATCCCCGTATTGGTTAACGATGCGGCCCGGGGTGGGCTGCCCGCCAGCCTGACCAATGTGACCGCTCCGCTGATCACCCAGCAGCCTGACAACGGCACCGCCGTGGTTAACAGCACCGGCAGCATCACCTACACGCCGAACGCAGGCTTTGCCGGTAGCGATACGCTGATCTACCGCATCTGCGACCGGGTCAACACGCTGTTGTGCGATTCGGCCCTGGTGGTCATCAACGTAGGCACGGTAGTGCCGGAGGCTAACCGCGACAACTATGTGACGGCGCTCAACACAGCCGTTCAGATTCCGGTGCTGCTCAACGATGAGGCCCGTGGCAACCAGCCTGCCAGCCTGACCAATGTCACCGCACCGGTGATAGTGGATCAGCCGGACAGTGGCAGCCTGACCCTCAACGCGGATGGCTCTATCACCTACACACCCAACAGTGGCTTTGCCGGGCAGGATAGCTTCATCTACCGCATCTGTGATGTGGTCAACCCGGCTTTGTGTGACACGGCCCTGGTGGTGGTGAACATAGGCAGTGCGGCACCAGTGGCCAATCCGGATGTAGTGGCGGTGACCTTTAACCAGCCCACCACGGTCAATGTACTGGCCAATGATGCCGACCGCAACGGTACCGTACCGGCTAGTCTGGCCACGGTGACCCTGCCCCAGATCCTCTCGCAGCCTGCCAACGGCACGGCGGTGATCAACCCGGATGGGACGCTGACGTTTACGCCAGCTGCAGGCTTTGCCGGATCA
>NZ_BAABHD010000025.1:0-3765 GCF_039541915.1 Nibrella saemangeumensis | reverse complement strand
TCTGTTGAATCTGGAACGCTGGAAACAACAGCAGGAAGTCAAAATCAATGCGGAATACAATCGCAGGCTCGAGGAAGTCAAACAAGCGGCTGAAAAGGCCCTAAAAGCGGCCGTAGCGAACGCAACCGCCAAAGAACAGCAGAAAGTACTCGCTCAGCGACTGACCACTTCAGAAGCCCTAAAACAGGCTAATTTTGAGAAAGCCCAGAAAGCAGGGAAAGAGTTGGCTACCACCACCAGCAAGATCGACCAGATTGCTGTCCTGCTCGATGATAAACGATTGAATCCAAAGTGGAGTGAGGGCTTAGCTGCCCATCTGCGCAGTAAGGTACTGCCAAAGATGGAAGCGGATATCTTAGAGTGTCTAAAACAGCACCTAACAGACGAGAATGATTTTAACCCCCGGCTGGAGAAGAAGGGGTACAAAATCCTGAAGGATGCCAAAGGGACGTTGTACCTGACCGATCCGAAGACCGAAGTACGGCTTAACCTAGTCACGGCTCAGATCAAAGGTGAGTTTCTCAGTGACCTCGTCTATGATGCGGTACAACGGGGGATAAAAGAAGCCCAACAGGAAAAACAGAAGAAGGCCCAGAAGCCAGAAGTCAAGAAGGAGCAAGGCAGGGGTTATAAGCCCGGTCGTTAACCCCGTACAGTTGGGGTGGGATATGCCTAAAAAAACCTACGGGGTTTGGGGCAGTCAGCCCCAATTACTAAAAACAAATCCGCTTAAAAAAAATGGAGTCTGCGACGCTGAAAAAGTGTCTATTAGGAGATACAGAAGGAGAGTGAGTATAAGTAATTGATTATCAATATATTATTAAAAAAGAGTGTAAAGCAGTACTTTACACTACTGTAAAGCAGCTTACTTTACACTCTTTTTACAAGTTGTATAAAATTATTTCTATGTTGTATAAGTAATTTTTTGAGTTGTATAAAAATTTATGCAGTATTGCAAAGCGGTATTTTACATCCTAAGCCTGAAATGACACACGAAAAAGAAGTCACTAACTACCATACTGGAGAGGTGGAAACAGTCAATGACAACTTTGTACAACTCTATATTGATAAGCTTGATCTTATCATGGAGATGATGAGTGAAAACCCAACAGCAGCAAAGGTTTTTACATGGTTGTTGAAGCAAATGGATAGGCGAAATGCATTAGTAGTTAGTCAACAGGCACTAGCCGAAGCACTTAATGTTAGCCGTATGACTATTCATACCTCAACCAAGTATCTAAAAGAGAAAAAGGCTATCGACGTTCTTAAATCAGGCAACACAAACATCTATGCTGTAAATGCTCAAATTGCATGGAAGGCGGATGCTAACGGCAAAAAATACGCTCTATTTGATGCTGCGGTGTACATTGCCGACTCAGAGCAGGATAAACCATTATTTGATACGCAACTCGTTGGACACGCCAAACCTAGGCCACCCAAAAAACAGCGTAATAAAGCCATTAGCTAAAACGGAAGTCGGCTCTGGTGAGGACCAACCGAGCAGGGATAAGCTAATCCACGTACAACCGTGCGTCGCCCCGATCTTGATAGCTCTAAGCCAGATCGGGGCTTTATATACCACTACGCTATCTAACCCGTTGCATGGCCACATGAAAGCCAAAGTTATTCTGATCACTGACGATGACGATGATGATCGTTACTTTCTGAAACAGGCCATTGAGAGAAAAATGGCGAAGGTTCTTATCATCGAAGCCCGTGATGGTCAGGAAGCTTTACAAACGCTGTCTGAGGAGTCAACTACTAAAATTAACTTAGTCTTGCTGGATGTAAACATGCCTGGCATGGATGGTATAGAAGTACTCGAGCGCATCCGCAATGAAACCCCACTTCAGCATATACCGGCGGTGATGATCTCAACCAGTGACGAGCCAAACTTAGTCTCGACTGCCTACGCCAAGGGTATTAATTCCTACATCAGGAAGCCTAATAAAATCAGTGAATACGACCAGATCGCTGAAGCTATCAAAGTATGTTTCTTAGATACAACACCGTCTTTTTAAGCGGTCCTCCCTACGGTCGGAATGTAGTTTTGATAGGTTTTTTTAGGCATATCCCACCCCAACTGTACGGGAAGGGACTAGGAACAACAGCTTTTATTTTCCTGTAATGGGGGACATTTCATTGTCCCGTAAGAGCAAAACACGCAGCAGTCACCTGCTAGTGGGCGTAATACGGTGTGACAATTAGTACACTCGTAAAAAAACTGGCAAGCGTCAGTAGGCATCATTTCAGTCTCGACGTGACTGCATTGAGGACAGGTAATTGTTGATTCTAATACCAGAGCCATATTTCTTAATTGGTTTTGACACTTACTACTTGATAACCCGTAGCGGCCACAGCTTTTTTAATGTCTGCGGTCGATGTTTGCTTCGGATCGTACTTAACCACCGCGTTTCCCTGCTGGTAAGACACCTTAGTTTCAGCTACCCCTTTCAGTTTCCCTACTTCACTTTTTACATGGTGCTCACACCCTTCACAAGTCATCCCCTTAATGGTTACGTAAGCGATTTGTTGGGCTGGTTTGCCTGGCTGTTGGGTCGTCTGGTTCTTGTCCTGGTAAAGCAAATTGGAATAGGCAGGGAACGTTAGTAGTAGTATTGCCATCCCCGTCATTATCCCTAAAAATCTCCTAGTCTGCCAAAAGCTGGTTGTCGCTGGAGTGCATCCACAGGCATCTTTCATAGCTGGTCTGAGTTGATTGTACCAAGCCCATCCCAAAGCCCCAACAGAAAGAGCAATAGTGTAAGGGCGCGCTGTTTCTAACCATCCTAACGAGCCAGCCATGCCCCCCAACGCTAGCAAAGGAGCGATACAACACAGGGAGGACGTAAACGCTGTCAGAATACCAAGTAAGCCAGTTGTTTTCATTAATCGGGGGTGTAAACCAGTAGAAACAAAGTTAGTCAATTAAGCTTGAAAGGCTATTTTTCGATGCGTGTAGTAGTTTTTCGCGGCCCGGTTCTTTTACAGAAGTATAACGCACTATACTTTGGTCTGTCTGACGCCTCCCTGCGGTCGTAGTCAGACAGACCAAAGTGTGCGCCCTACGGGACGGAAGAACAAAGGGGAAAAAAAGCATGAAAGCAGTTTGTCGAGTCGCTAAAGTGAAAGGAGCCGGAAGTATAGGCGGCAAGTCCGATCACAACTACCGGCAGGGCCATGTGCCCAATGCCGATCCCGAACGCCTGCACCTTAATCAGGAGTATGTGCTCAACTATGAAAATTTAGCCAAAGCCATCCAAGCGCGCCTTGATCATGCCGGCCTTAATCATGTCCGGAAGGATGCTGTTAAGGGTATGGAGTTCATTCTAACGGCCAGCCCGGAAGCCTTCAAACGCGATCAGGCTGGCCAGGTCACCGAAGACTTTCGAGAATCGGATTGGGTAAAAGCTAACCTGGACTTTATGAAACAGAGTTACGGGTCTAACCTAGTCGCCTTTACTCTACATCAAGACGAGAAGACCCCCCACATTCACGCCATTGTTGTACCCATTACCCCCGACAATCGGCTATGCGCTAAAGAGCTGTTTACCCCCAAGACCCTGCGCCAGCTCCAGACTGATTACGCAGCGGCTATGAAACCTTTTGGGTTGGAAAGGGGAATAGAAGGGAGTCGTGCGCAGCATATGGACATGAAGCACGTTTATGGCTTGCAACAACAGGAGCGGCAAACTATCGAGAAGGATTTACAGCCCGTTCAGACCATCAAGGCACCCTTAACCATCGACAAGCCGGGTCCGCTGG